>DIRE01000032.1 GCA_002426575.1 Clostridiaceae bacterium UBA5444
CCGTCAAAGTTGGTATAACTCATGTCTCTCCGGCTCGCCCTTTCATCGTTTGAATGTTCGGGTTTTCAAGTGTTTCATAATCCATGTTTGCTATATGGTTATAAAAATCCGTTTCAAACTTTAAATTTAGCTTCATGCTAAGCTTAGTCAGATATCGATTAGTAAACACCGTTATCATTTGACTTATAACCGGTGTTATTATCAACACTCCCACATACAATACCAGTGTATTTATCCTTTGCTCATTTGTTAATTCATTAATGATTAAGCCGGGCATTATAGTAAAAGCAAGCGGAAAAACAGCGTTAAGCAGAGCTGTTATTCCCTTAACAAATATGAACGATTTTCCGTGTTTTTCATTCCACACATAGCGAAGCATATATTTTGTTGTTTTTATTGTGTTACGCACGCTTTGGCTCTTTTTATCCTCCTTTCCAGGTATCTCCCTCTCCATATATTTCACCCTTTATATTATATTGTTATTTTACCTATCTTCCTAAAGCCGAAAATCAAAAGCCTACATCCGTTGACTTATCTAACATCAAGGCTTATTCCCATATTCTATACTTGTTTCTTCCTATCATATCAATTATACCTGCCTTTTATGAAAAAAAAGTATCTTTGATGTACGATGTTCACAACGTTAAAATATCCTACTAAAGAATTGCGAATTATTGTAATTCTATCATCCCCATTATCAATTCTTTTGCCGACAACTTTCAATACAAACTTTCCTTCGGTGTTTGTCAAGCAAATTGTCGTATTTAATTATAAAAACGTTTGGTTGCCTTGTTTCCGATTTGCCGTGTTAGAATAGTTGTTGTAGTATCTCCTTGTTGTGATTTGTCTCTACTTGTATGTTTAACCTCATTTTGAGTGTTACTCCACTATTGTACTTATGTTCCAAAATATTGTCAATAGATAGTATAAAAAAATTTATAATTTAATAGCATATATAAGATTATATTTTTATAATCATAAAAATAAACTTAAACCAACTCGGATACGTTGAAAGGCGAAAAGTACATAAAAAAGCAAATTAAATAATCTGGCCGCACTAGACTAAAGAAGCTGCCTAATTTAAGCAGCTTCCAAACCTATAATAATTTATTAACCATTATTCCTATTATCATGACAAATCATATCAATTATAACGGCACAAGCTAATATAAATGGAGCATCCTCAAAACTATCTATTTCTACTCCATATCTATCTGACCAGGTAAACCATTCCTTTGAAACTCTTCCAATTTCCTTCCCATTTTTAGTAAAAGTATACTCGTGATCAAAAAAGTCACCTTCTACTTGTATATCATAAGACCCAACCACATCTATATTGAACCTGCAATTGAAAAATGTAAAAAGCTCCTTTTTTAAAGTTGCATAAAGCCTTCCGCCTCTATATATGTCATAAGTAGGGCTAAATGTCATAAGCCTTTGTTGTATAAATATTAACTCATTTCCACTCATATCCCTAAAGGACAGTTTATTACCAAAGCTAAACATCCTTCCCTCTACATAATATGCGTCTCTTTCATTTTCATCCTGGATTGTAAACTTATCCACAAAAGAAAATAGCTTTTGACTTAATATATAGCGCATATATTTCCCCCTTAATAATTAATTTATATTTTAATTATACCAAATATTATCAGAAGTAGCCCCATAATAGAGAAGATTAATACATGAAACTAAATCATAAATATTGTATAATTTAGCTTAGGGTTATTCTTTGTTATTAAAAGATGAAAGGGGAGACTATAATGCCAATTAGAAAAATAAAGCCTGAAGAAAAAATTATGGCATCAAAGATTTTTAGTATTGGGTTTGCATGGCAGTTAGATCTTAACTCGGCAGAAAAAAATCCAGAAGAATCTCAAAAGGGTTACGAGTTTGTAAGAGCATTTTTCAATGAACAAGGTAAAATGTGTTCTTTTTTAAATAGTATTCCTTATGAAATGCGTTTTTCAGGTCATACAGTAAAGATGGGCGGAATTGGAGGTGTTTCATCACTTCCTGAAGAAAGAAAGAATGGTAACATAAGATCATTGTTTTACTATAGCCTTGAAGAAATGTACAAAAACGACTTTGCTTTTTCATTTTTATATCCATTTTCTAATACTTATTATAGGCAGTTTGGATATGAAAGTTGCTATAAAAGATTATATGCTACAATACCTCTAGAATCATTTAAGGCTTTCCCTAAGACAGGAAATGTTAAGCACTACCTTCCAAACCAAGATTCTAAAAGTGTTGAAGCCATTAAAGGCGTATATGACCAATTTATTCAAGATAAAAATCTATCCATTGTGAGAAATGATTTTTTGTGGAAAGGACTAATTGATGTTGAGCCATATAAAACAAGGCAATATACTTATATTTGGTACGATGATAAGGGAATCCCTAAAAGCTATATTATATTTGAAGCTGTAGGCGATGGTACTTATGATATGGAAGTTAAAGAACTTATATGGCTAGATTATGAATCTCTAATAGGTATACTTGGCTTTCTGCAAAACTTTTCACCCCTATATAAAAATTTCAAGTGTTCCTTCCCTGAATACCTAAACTTGCATATTATATTTCCAGAACCTATTGCAATTAAATCAGAGATCTTAGTCTCTGGTATGAATAGAATAGTTAATATGGAGAAAACACTTAAACTTATGGACTATCCTAAAGAAGAAGGCAGTTTAGCAATTCTAGTAGATGACCCTTTCCTTAAATGGAATTGCGGTACCTTTTTAGTTACTTGGGATTCAAATGGGGTAGAAGTTGTAAAAAAAGACTGTCCTCCTGATTTATCTTGTAGCATACAGGTTATAACTCAGCTTGTAACAGGTTATACTTCAATTGAGGATTACATGGGGAGAGAAGACGTAAAGGTATTTAATAATGCTGATACCTTAGCAGCTGTTTTTAATAAGAAACATTTATTCATTAACGATTTCTTTTAAAATTAGTCTATGTTTTAAAGTATAGATAAATCATGCTAAATAGCATAAACTATGTTAAAATATATGAGCATAGCAACATATATTTTAGTTGCATAGGAGGTTTTTTTTGTGATAAATATAGGTGAATATAATAAATTAAAAGTAGTTAGAAAAGCTGATTTTGGATACTTTTTATCATCTATAGACGATAGGAATGACGATGAAATATTAATCCATAATAATAATATCCCATCAGGAGAACTATCCATAGATTCAATTGTTGATGTATTTGTGTATAGAGACTCTGAAGATAGATTGACTGCAACTTTAAAAGAGCCTTTAGCTAAAGCCTTTGAAATTGCATATCTTAAAGTGGTTTCAAAAACCCCAATAGGTGATTTCATAGATATTGGCCTAGATAGAGATATATTAGTACCTAAAAAGGAACAAACCATAAGGCTTGAAGAAAATAAAAAATACCTTTTCTATATATACGTTGATAAGACTAAAAGACTTGCTGCCACCACGGATATAGATAGATATTTAGAAAACACCACAGAATATAAGGTGGGCGATGAAGTCCCTGGAATTGCTTATGGTATTCAATCTAATGGAAGCATAATGGTTGCTGTCTATAATATGTATAGAGGTGTTATACTTAGGAATGAATATTTTACAAATATAAATATGGGTGATGAATTAACTTTAAGAGTCAAAAAGCATTATGAAGATGGAAAAATGTCTCTTACCCCCAGAAAGATGCCTAAAGAAGAAAGGCTCGAACTTGAGGATATAATACATGAATATCTAAAATCTAATAATGGATTTATGCCTTATAATGATAAAACTTCTCCAGATATAATAAGGCAGGTTTTCCACACAAGCAAAAAATACTTTAAAAATGCATTAGGTGGACTTATGAAACAAGGTCTTATAAAGCAAACTGAAGATGGAACAAGGCTTATATAGAAAAATATAGGCGACTGACGTTAAAGGGTTTTGGTGTTTATATAATTAATTTAGGCAAGTGATAAATAAAGGCATCATAGTATAGTTTTTTAAACCTACTGTGATGCCTTTATTTTAATTGAAGAAATACTGTGTATACTGTATAATACTTTAAGTTTGATTATCTTACTTTCATATACTAGAGGTGATTTATTTGGCTAAAAATATAAAGCTTACTGAAGGCAGCATACCAAAAGCTCTTGTGGAGCTAGCGCTTCCAATAATAGGCACATCCTTCGTCCAGATGGCATACAGCATGACGGATATGATTTGGTTAGGAAGAGTTGGCAGCAGGGCAGTGGCTGCAGTTGGTACTGCAGGTTTTTTCACATGGCTGGCAGCAGCACTGATACTGCTTCCCAAAATAGCTGCGGGTATAGGTGTTGCCCAATCGGTAGGCAACAATAATATGGAGGAAGCGCAAAAATATATAAAGCATTCCATACAGTTAGATGTAGCACTTGGATTAATTTACGGGTTATGCATTATAATACTAAGAAAACCACTGGTTAATTTTTTCAAATTAGGTGACACATATACAATAGAAAAAGCCATAAATTACTTGGTCATAGTATCTGCAGGAATGGTATTCTTTTTTCTGCCTCCTGTATATACCGCTATATTCAATGGATATGGCGATAGTCATACACCTTTTAAAATAAACCTGATTGGTCTTTTGGTAAATATAGTTTTGGACCCGGTGCTCATATTCGGAATAGGGCCATTCCCTGTAATGGGAGTTGAAGGTGCAGCTGTGGCAACAGTATTTGCACAGTTTCTAGTGACAGCAGCATTCATATACAGTACAAAGTTCAAAGGAGGGCTTTTCTCCGGAATTAAATACTTCTCCACTCCTGACTGGTCTTTCAATCTAAAAATAATAAAGCTAGGTATGCCTGCAGGACTGCAGAGTGCGTTTTTTACATTTGTATCAATGATCATAGCCAGACTAATTGCAGCATGGGGTCCAATACCCATTGCCGTGCAGAAGGTAGGTTCGCAGATAGAAGCAATTTCCTGGATGACTTCAGAAGGTTTTGAGGTAGCATTGGGAGCTTTTGTCGGACAAAATTACGGTGCAAGGAAATGGAACCGCATACACAAGGGTTATTATACTGCAATAAAAATCGCAGGAGCAGTTGGTCTGTTTACCACCTGCCTCCTCATATTCGGTGCTAGGCCCATATTCTCACTGTTTATACCTGAGGAAGAAACCATAAAATACGGCATAACATACCTCAAAATATTAGGATTGTCACAGTTCTTCATGTGTATTGAGATTACTACAGCCGGAGCTTTCAATGGTATAGGAAAAACCTTCCCTCCATCCATTGAAGGCATAATATTTAACGGCATACGTATACCCTTAGCTATGGCTTTATCATCAATACCATCATTAGGACTTAACGGTATATGGTGGAGTCTCAGCATAACCAGTATGTTGAAAGGCATTGTGCTTTTCAGCTGGTTCGCACTGCTGCTTAAGAAATGCCCATCAAAAGATGAAGCCGACTTTGCAGTGCAATTATAGTGCTTTTTATTACTATTATGCCCCCTTCCATGTAATACTGGGCCTGTACATGCCAAAGCAATGATAAAAAAACTCCCGAACCAATTTGAGCAAATTGACCCGGGAGTTTTTCTGCAATATAGTTTGTTAAATATTATCCTGATCGGTTAATATCAGCGGTCCATTTTCCGTTATAGCGATAGTATGCTCATATTGTGCCGAGAGGCTGCCGTCAATAGTGCGTGCAGTCCACTCGTTGCTATCTATCTTAGTCTTATAAGACCCAATATTTATCATTGGCTCTATGGTTATTACCATTCCTTCCTTAAGCCTTAGACCCCTGCCCGGCCTGCCATAATGGGGCACTTCCACATCGTCATGCATTATCCTGCCTATGCCGTGGCCTGTAAAGTCCCTAACCACAGAATACCCTTTTGCCTCTGCATAGGACTGTATTTCATGACCTATGTCGCCTATCCTGTTCCCGACGACAGCCTTCTTTATTCCTAAATAAAGGCATTGTTTTGTAACATCCATAAGATCCTCTGCTTCCTTTGATATTTTCCCCACAGCATATGACCATGCCGAATCTGCCAGCCATCCATTTAAGTTTACAACCATATCGATAGTGACAATATCCCCTTCTTTCAGAGGCTTATGATTGGGAAAGCCATGGCATATTTCATCATTTAAAGATGCGCATGTGGCATAGGGAAAGCCCATGTAACCTTTTTGTTCCGCCTTTGCACCGTGCTCATTTATATATTGCTCTGCGAACTTATCAATCTCCATCGTAGTTATGCCAGGTTTTATCATTTTGCTGATTTCTTTATGGCATGATGCCAGTATTTTGCCTGCTGCAGCCATATATCCTATTTGCTTTTTACTTTTAATGTCTACCAAATATTTCACCTTCATAATATGATTTTTCTCTAATACATTATATAGTTTATAGATCTTAGAATCAAACTTATTCTAAAATTTTACAAACTATAAAAGGAGCCAAATTTACAGATGTATAAATTGATTTTAGTAAATTTGACTCCCTATAACAGTTTCAGAGAGGAAACAGTATTTAAGCTATATATGTTTACTTGACAGTGCTATTTATAGGAAAACTTTTCTTTATAAACTCCGGTATACTATCTTTCATAAATACGAAAGATTCATTATATCCATCAAGGTTACTTGACGAAAAAACATTTACATCATATCTATAATCCCTTTCGAAGAACGGATCATAATTAGCTGCGATAGCCGGCACAATGTATTTCAAAACTTCTTCAATTTCCTTCTTATCGGTAATCCGGATCTCATTTCTTCCCACGGGGGCAGTTTGCACTGCAGCTTCACCTATTGCATGTGCCTTTTCAATATTTTTTTCATATTCATTGCTACTTACTTGTATATAATCCACCATTTCTGCCGTAATTATTTTGGGCCTTTCTATACCCATAGACTCCAAAGCCTCTATAGTCTGGGTAAATGAAGGATAAACAGGAATCTTACATTCCAATTGTACTATTCCGCTTTTGGTATTTACCTTCACAAAATCAATCAACATAACGGGTGTTTCGGTTTTCATATCTTCAGCCTTTAAATTCAACAGATCCGAACTAATAGCATCCATCAGCAGAGATATTTTATCGTAGCTTTTAATCTGCCCTGTTATATTAACTCCTTGGGGATAAAGATTTGCAACTTTTATCTGCAAAACATCCTTTTTGTCCATAGAATAAAGTAGATATAGGCTTCTCTTAAATTCTTCGGTATCGAAAATTGAAGTCATATAAGGCACTATCTCGCTGCTCTTTAAATATCCATAATCTCTCCTTATCTTTGATCCGTTCTTGAGTTCAAACTCCACTCCTACATTTGCATCATATTTATCTTCGTCTTTTCCTGTATTTTGGACACCCATTTTAGCTATATTAAATACTGCATCGATATTTTCCTTACTGGATAATTTATGCCTGTCTAGCATTGTCTTCTCCCGGTTAATACCACCTATAAACTGTGTATCCATAAAATATGAATTTTGGTTGAATTGTTTAATGTTAAGTTTAACGCTTTTAATATTCGAAAGCTCAGGCAGACGTTTATCATACCCTGTCAAATCGAAAGCAGGCACCATTATCAAAACTGTAAACACCGCTGCAAAGATACCCAGCCCCTTCAAATTTTTAAATATGGCCTTAAAGTCAAAATTATATATTACCTCAATTATAAAATGTGAAAGCGTACCTCCGCATATAAAGCCGAATACCATCCATTCAGTACTTCCTCCGCCTACCGATTTAAAAGATATACCAAATATTAGGGCACATAGAAATACAATTGGATATTTTATAATAGGCATAGAAATTTTAAATGCCATAGCATGACCTGAAGCTTCAGACGGCCTCTTTTTATATAGATATATGGAAAGAATAGTTAGCATGGTAGTAAGAATTACATATGAAATAACTCTACTTGCTGTAAAAGGATGGCTTTTACTTGCCTCCATAAAATCGAATATCGGGGACGTATTTCTCACCATGCTGTTAATCCTAAAAAGCTTATAAAAATTCTTATAAAAATACCCCATAAGTTCAGTATATGCAGTACATAATGCCGGCCCATACAGCAGAAACACCGCAGTACCTAACAGGCTTACAACAATATTGCCGCAAAGCATCATTGCAAGTATAGTGATTGCGTATATTACAAGGAAAAAAAGTAAGTTAAGCAAATATCCTGACAGTATATCTAAAGGGTTAATATATGAAATATATCCCATCGCTGATATAACTATAACCGATAAAATAACACATACAGTATAGGGTATAAGGTAGAGCATAACACCTGATAAATAGTTTGTGGCAAACAGCTTTTCACGCTTTAAAGGAAGCGAATGATAAAAATCTATTTGCTTCTTAGAATTTATATAGTAGAATACGGCAGCAGCAGCAATTATCGCAGCAGGTATAGCGAGCATTGTTATGAAATTTGAACCGCTGCAAAAAAATTCCGAAACCACTTGCTTCATACGCACATCTTTGTTTTGCATTTGTTTGCTGTTAATCCCTTGCAATTGTATTACAAGAAATACCGGCATAGCAAAAAACAATATAACTGAATAAAGTGTTATTACCCATGTGTTTTTGCGGATTTTATCATAAATAAGGGGCCAATTAAAGTATGAGTTTTTTGATGTCATATCCACACACCTCCGTCTCGCTTATGAATATCTCTTCAAGTGACAATGGCAAAAGCTCGTAAAATACAGGATTCTCCCTTTGAATTCTACTCATCAGCTCATCTTTTTGCCCTCTTGCGGTTATTGTGTTTAAAGAGCCTTTTTTTTCAAATGACAGTATCTCAATATCATTGAAATCTTCTTTGGATTTTGGGGTGCCAAATACGCACTGTATCTTATGTATACCTAATTTCATATCGTCAAGATCCTTTGAAAGAAGTATTCCTCCCCTATGCAGCAGGCCTATGTGGTCACAAATATCCTCAAGCTCCCTTAAGTTGTGGGATGCAATGACAGGTGTCAATCCCCTGTCCGCCACATCACCTGCAAATATACTCTTTACTGCCTGGCGCACAACAGGATCCAATCCATCAAATGTTTCATCACAGAATATGTAATCAGTCATGGAAGAGACTGCACATATAACCGATACCTGTTTTTTCATGCCCTTGGAAAAAGTATTTATCTTTCTGTTTTCGTCCAGGTTAAAGCCTTTCATCAGTAAGTCAAACCTTTTAGTATTAAAACTCTTATATACATTCCCGTAATATTCCTTCAATGCCTTCGGTGTGGTATTAGGGAAAAAATACTGATCATCTGAGATGTAGAAGAATCTCTCCTTTACATTCGTGTTTTCAAACACCTCTTTACCATCTATACTAATCTCACCGCTGTCCGGCTTTATAATGCCGCTTAGCATACTTAAAAATGTAGATTTACCAGCACCGTTGGAGCCGATAAGTCCAAATACGGAACCTTCTTTTATAGTAACTGTCACATTATCAATGGCATGTATATCATCAAAATATTTTGTTATGTTCTTTGCATTTATCATTCCTTTCCCCCCCTTTCCTCCTCAAAAAACTTTTTACATTGCGACAGCAGTTCGTCCTTTTCTATACCGGCAGCAGCTGCTTTTTCGCAAAGAATGTGGAGCTCATTGAAAACCGACCGCTTCCTTTCTGCCCGAAGCTTTTCAATATCCCCTGATATAAAATTTCCCCGCCCTTTTACGCTGTATATTATACCCTTGCGCTCAAGTTCAGCATATGCACGCTGTATAGTATTGGGGTTTATGGACAATTCAAGAGCTAATTGGCGCACAGGCATCAACTGGCTGTCAGGCTCCAATATACCCCGGATTGTCATATCTTCAATCGATTCTATAAGTTGTTCATAAATAGGCCGTTTATCTCTGTAATCAATATTTATCACATTCCTCCTCCTCTCTAAGAGGTATTATGTACTAACTGTATTAATTCAATTAGTACACCTAAAATATACCATACCATCATTATACTGTCAACAACATAGATATTAAATCTGTTATATTATATGAGTTGTTTAACGCAAAGAATGTGGCATATTACTAAAGTAAAAAGTAGTGATAAGTGGAGGTACATGGTAAAAACTCTAATTTATAATACACTTATAATCTTCTCTATGATTGTTTCTTCTTTATCCTTAATCTGTTCAAGATAGTTCAAAAATAATTTTAAATTCATTCTTTTAGTCATATTGTACTTTATACCTATATTCCTTATAAGCAAACTTAGCTCTAAAACTTCATCATAATTTTCGATCAAAGAAGAAAGGTCTTTTCTTTCCTTTTCCTTAATAAACTTTAACCTTTCTACCATTAATTTCTTATGCTCATAAAATATATGCAAGGAACGTTCACTTATTGTCATTTCTTTTGAAGCCATGTCTACAACGTGCTTTGCTAAAATATCAATAACGCTTATACCAAAATTGTATTTTACCCCATATGCACATTTTTCATTATTATCAATTCCATATCGTAAATTCATATTGTATGAGTACAAATAATCGCTCAAAAGAATTTTGATAACTTCAAGGCTATAACCTCTTACAGCAGAATAATAATTATCAATATCTGTATTTTTCATTAGATAAGGTAATAATAAATCAATTGTTTGATTATCACTAATATCTATAAATGAATTTCTATCAATTGAATAACCCTGGTGGCATAAATAGTAATGAAAAAATAAAACTTCCTACTTTATATTTAAACCGCTATGAAAACAATAGGCGTTTACGAAACGCCATAATCCGCATAAATACGGGATATCTTTCTCACAAAATAATATAGCTCCTCACAGATTTAATGAAGTGAACTAAATGCGATGATGGCAAATATCGAAGGCGACACTTTTGTGGTAATCCTTGTACTTCATCTCCCTGTGTATGGCGATAGAATTGTTAATGTATTAAGTATAATATATATCAAATAACTGTGAAATGGCCTTATTTACGATAGGTATGGTGTAACATTACACGTATGGTACCATATGGGTATATAAAATAAATAGTATATGTATCCATGTTACTTCTTGATTTAAAAATAGTCTATTATATTAAAATTGACACTCAAATAAGGCTTTAGAAATACTTATATATCAAGCATTAAGCGTTTTATCCTCTATTGTTTTTATTACTTTTGTTTCTTATAAATGCAATTCCACCGAATCCACCCACGATTGCAATATAGAACCCAAAATCATACAACCATCCTACATTAACCGGTTCATAGATTTTTATATCACTGTTGAATATCTCCATAATTAATGATATCGGTGCAATCCATCCATGCCATATACCTGATATAAAATTAGCAGGCTTGCTTTGAATATATGTTCCATCCCCTGGAACGCATCCAGTCAGCAATAGCACACATAAAAATACTATACACATTAATTTCATAACTTTTTTATTCATTTTGAACCCCCTCTTACAAAATATTTTATATTCGCTATTGAAAATATGTTATTATGCTACCATATCCTGGAATAGGCGTCAATAGAGATGATGAAATTGGATAGCGCCAATTCTAAAAAACAATAAATAGCGGGCTCAGCCAAGATGCGTATAATAGTAAAAAATGCTGCCGCCTAACGATTTATTCAATCGTTAAAGCAGCAGCATTTTCTTATATCTCCCAATTCCTTTTAACTCTTCCTACAGATTCTCTTATAACAAGTTCTGGTTTAAGTACTACCTCTTTTTTTTCTATGGTCTCTCCACCTATGAGTTTAATAAGCAGATCTACTGCTAGGCAGCCCATTTCATATATTGGCTGTGCAACTGTTGTAAGTTTAGGGTAAGTTATGCTTGATATTGTAATATCATCATACCCTGTAACAGATACATCATAGGGTATTCTTATTCCCCTGCTTTTTAAAGCCTCGATTGCGCCTATGGCCATCAAATCATTTGCACATACTACGGCAGTGAACTCTTCTCCACTTTCAATTATATCCATCATGCATTTATTCCCATCCTGTATTTGATAGTTGCCTTCTTTTATTAAATCATTATTTACATCTATTTCAGCTTCGTTAATAGCCTTTAAGTAGCCCTTAAAACGCTGCTCTGCTGAAAAGTTTAATTTAGGGCCTGATATATATGCAATTTTTTTGTGTCCTTGCTTTATAATATAGTCAACTATCTGACACATTCCGTAAACCCCGTCCGTATACACCATTGGTGCCTTTGTTTCACGAAGGTTTCTATCAAGCCAAACAAACGGTATTTTATCATTAGGTGATAATTTAAAGCTGTCATCATTGCTCCCTGCTACGCTAGTGCATATTATTCCATCTACTTTATTTTCTTTTAATATCTTTATATAAGTTTTCTCCTTTTCACTGCTATTATCTGTATTGCAAAGTATTATATTATATCCATACTTATTTGCAGTATCTTCAACCCCTCTAACTATACTTGGAAAAAAAGGGTTTGTTATATCGGGTAAAATTAAGCCTAGTATATTTGTTTTATTTGTAACTAAGCCTCTTGCAACCCTGTTTGGATAATACCCAAGGTCACTTGCCACTTTTAAAACTTCTTTTCTTGTCTCATCACTTACGCCATCGCTTTTATTGTTTATAACTCTAGAGACTGTAGCTATAGATACATTTGCCCTTCGAGCAACATCTTTTATGGTTATGCTCATCTACTCACGCACCTTTATAAGCCCTTCTTGTAACATCTACTGTCCATTTGGCAAGTTCGGTTATTTTAATCTTTCTAATTTCCCTTATATAGGTATTAAGCTCATCACCTATGGGATCTGTCCATCTTTTATCTATTGATGATGATATTATTCCAAGGGCTGAGGCAATTTGTGCAGCATTGCAGTCTACATCTTGGCCTTCCATTGATATTATATACATTGTCTCGTCAAAGTCTCCCCTACCATACCATAGAGCTACAACCTCTGCAGCTGCATTAGGGTAGGCATGTATCCAATTATATCTTTCATATCTTTTTTCGCAGTATGCCCAAGCATCAGTCCAATTATCACAAGCTTTGCATTTATCTAAAGCAAACTTAACCACTGAATAGTATTCAGAAGTCTTAGGAAGCATTTCAATTGTTTCTACAAGTATCTCTCTTATATCACTTTTTACATAGGATAAAGATACTAAAACGGCATTAAATATTTCACCTATAACGCCATTATTATAATGGGACACAACCCCATCTATCCAAGCAAGATGAGCAGCTTCCATAGGGTTTCCCGGAGACACCATTCCGCAGATTGCACCCCTCATTTGAGCGCCTATCCATTCATAATATGGATTGTTAAAATGCCCACTTTCTGGGGGATATATACCATATTTAATATTCTTTAAAGCAACTTCCTCAGCAGACCATCCAAAAGGTACATATCCCACCCAAGCCTCTGCAATATCTGCTGATGTTACGTTATATCCTTTATGCTCAAATGCCTTCAAAAATGCTAATTCATAGGTTATATCATCATTATAGGTATTTGGCTTTCTTACATAATTTCTTATATCACCAAAGGCTTCTTTTAAATTCTTGCTTGTATATCCTTCAATAGCTGTATCTATTGCACCGCCAACTATTTGGGCAAGCCATCCTGAATAGGTTTTTCCCTCAAAGCCCTTTGAATATATATCATAATCAATTGTTTCAATTGGGTTTGCTGCATCTTTAAACTGATCCCAAGAAGAGTAGATTGTATAATTCCAATATGGAGAGTTTATGTTCTTTTCTGCATTGTTTAACTCATAAAATACCCTTGCAGTTATTTTATTTAGCTCTACCATATTGTTTTCTTCTAGAGCTTTAAGCCCGAGGGGGATAAGTTTTTCTGCTGCTTCAACATCCATACCTCTATTTTCAACATCCTGAATAGCACCTATTATTACTCTTTCTCTTGCAGCAGAACCTGGTACCTCGCTTTTCCATAAAAGCCTTGTTTTGAAATCCTCATTTTTTTCAACGTCAAAGGCTGCATCCCAAGTTTGTTCTTCATCAGATAATACCCTTGGTTTTGAAGTCTCTATTAATTCTTTTTCCATTTCCCACGCTTTCATGTAATCACCCTTTAAAAAGCTAAATTTTTATTTACTCATTATATTTCTCCAGCAGTTTTTTAAGAAGAACCACAAAGCCTTCTCTATCAACGTCTATTCCAACAGCAGCATTTGGAGCCTTTCCCGTTACATTATATATATCTACTACCGTTTTACCCCTTGTGAACTCTCCTTTTGTCTCTACTCCAACAAAATACTTTTTACTCTTCATAAGGGTTTCATCAATTGCAAATGCCATTGCCATTGGGTCGTGCTGAACAGCACCAGTAAATCCATTTTGTAAAGAAAAAGCTAGTCCATTTTTAAATATCCTAGTAGCCACTTTTGCCACCTTATTGTCAATTTTACTTATTTGCTCTATTTCTTCCTCATACAATAAGGTTTTATGTGTTGCATCAAGTCCTACCATTGTTAAATTCACCCCTGACTCAAACACAATCTTTGCAGCATCAGGATCTGCATATATATTAAATTCTGCTGCGGGAGTATCATTTCCAAGGCCGCATGACCCTCCCATTATTATTATCCTAGATATTATATACTTTATATTAGGGTATTTCAGAAGAGTAATTGCTATATTAGTTAATGGCCCTATAGCAATTATCTCTAATTCCCCATTACATTTAATTGCTTCTTCATATATAAAATCCCAGGCCTTTTTATCAAGAAAACTTTTATTTGCATCTGGGAGTACTATGTCTCCAAGCCCTGTTTCTCCGTGGACATGTTCCGCAGTGACAGCTTCTTTTATAAGTGGCCTGTCCGCTCCTTTTACAACTGGGGCATTTGAGCCTGCAAAGTCTACTATCTGCAGCGCATTTTTAGATATCTTTGGAAGTGTTTGGTTTCCTGCAACAGCAGTTACCCCCTTAATATCAAAATTATCTGAGGCAATAGCCATAAAAAGAGCTATTGTATCATCTAAGCCTGGGTCACAATCAATAATAATTGGCCGCCTTATCATCTTTTCCTCCTAACTGTAAGCTTTACTACTTATAGTGCTTGACTGAATTAAATAGAAGATTAATAAACCTCTCTCTATCTATATCCAAAGCTACATCCACGTTTTTTTCTAACTTCAGTACATCATTAAGATCTGCCACGGTAGCACCAGTAGTAAATTCACCCCTTGTCTCTATGTCAACGTGACATTTTTTAGTAGTTATAATGGTTGGATCAATTACATATGCAACTGCACAAGGATCATGAAGGGGACTTCCTTTAAAGCCTTGTTTTTTATGAAATAGTGCAAAGAAATCTAAAAGCTCTGCAACCATCTTTGAAACCTTACCACCGAGTTTATGCATTTTTTCTATTTCTTCATCATATATAAGTGCCTTGTGAGTTACATCAAGTCCGCACATTGTAATTGGAACCTTAGATCCAAATACAATACTTGCAGCTTCAGGGTCTACAAGTATATTAAACTCTGCAGCAGGTGTCCAATTTCCACCTATACATGACCCGCCCATAAGCGATATTCTTTCAATGTTTTCTTTCGCCTCTGGGTGAGCTAATAAAAGTGATGCAATGTTTGTAAGAGGCCCTGTGGGTATAAGTGTTATCTTATCTTCACTTTTCTTTATAACATCTGCCATAGCATCTACCGCACTTCTCTCACTTTTGCAAAGTGTAGGTTCTGGGATATATGTCCCCTCAAGTCCGCTTTCTCCATGAACCTCTGGTGCTATTATAAGGTCTCTTACAAGAGGTTTTCTTGCTCCCTGTGCAACCTCAACTTCAGCTCCTATAAAGCTAAGAACCCTTAAAGCATTGTTTAATGTTTTATCAGGTGTTTGATTTCCTGCTAAAGTAGTAACAAGTTTTACATCTAAAGCATCGCTTGCAAAAGCCATAACAAGTGCAATGGCATCATCATGGCCTGGATCGCAATCCATTATTACTGGTTTTCTAACACTCATATTTTTTATCCTCTCTTTGCTTTTTCTATTTTAGATTTTTCTTGTGTAGCATATATAACCAGACCTAATAAGGTGGCCACATATGGTATCATCTGCACAAACTCTGCTGGAATCCTTAAAGACTGCAGAGAATTTGAAAGTGCATCTGCAAACCCAAATAGAAGTGATGTCAAAAACGTTCCTAAAGGCATTCCCCTGCCCATGGCTTCTGCAGCAAGTGCAATAAATCCTCTGCCTGCAGTCATATTTGTTGAGAACCATGAAACATAGCCCATGGATAAATATGCTCCTCCAAAACCTGCTAATGCACCGCTTATACCAAGTGCAATATATCTTACTTTATTTACGCTTATACCAACAGAATCTGCTGCATTTGGACTCTCTCCAACGGCCCTTATTCTAAGACCAAGTGGTGTTTTGTAAAGAAGAATATATACAAGTAAAACCGCAATAAGCGAAAAATAGGTTAAAATATTGTGTCCTGAAAGTATAGGACCTAAAACAGGTATATCTTTTATAAGTGGGAGTGCAACAGAAGGCATTATCTTACTATTTAATGATGTAGATATTCCCTTATCATGAGCAACAAGATACAATACGAAAATAGTCCCACCGCTTGCCATTAAGTTTATTGCAATACCAGTTAAAATAATATCTGTCTTTAGATTTAGCGCAAAATATGCCATAAAAAGTCCAATTAATATACCTACAATTACTGCTGCTAATAGCCCAATCCATGCACTGCCAGTTAAAGCACTTACTATTACTCCAGCAAGTGCAGAACTTAGCATTATTCCTTCAAGGCCTATATTAGTTACACCAGCCCTGTCAGAAACTAAGGCTCCTAAAGCTGCAAACAATATGGGGGTTGTAACTCTTAATATTGCATAACCAAATGCCGTAGAGAAAATTACATCAAATAGCACTTTCATTTTGTTTTCCCCCTTTTGCTTCTAAGCTTTCAGTTGCACTTTTTACAACTATTTTGTGTCTCCATTTTGCCAAGAATCTTTCGGCACCAATAAGAAGAATAATAATTCCTTGAATGACTGCAATTACCTCGCTTGGTACATCAGTTGCCCTAGACATTATATCTGCACCTATCCTGAGGTATGCAAGGAAGAAGGATGCTAAAGGTATATATAATGGATTGTTTCTTGCAAGTATTGCAACTATAACACCATCAAATCCATATGCTGGTGCTGCCTGCCATTCAAATCTTGAATACATGCCAAGAAGCTCAGTTGCTCCGCCAATACCTGAAATAATACCTCCAATAACCTGAGAATATATTATTACTGAATTTATATTTACCCCTGAATATTTTGCGAAACTTGAGTTTAGCCCCGTTGTCCTTAGGGCATACCCCCATTTTGTTCTATAAAGGAAAAAGTAAGTGAATGCCACCATAAATATTGCAATAAATAATCCTAAATGTATCCTTGTCTTTGGTATAATTTTAGGAAGCGTTGCAGTTGGTAGAAATTTAAGTGATACCATCGCTCCTGCATACACATCCCTTAAAACAAAGTTAATTATATAAAGTCCTAAAAAAGTCATTACATAGTTAAGCATAAGTGATGATACAAGCTCACTAGCATTCCATTTAGCCTTTAATATAGCTGGTATAAAGTTTGCAGCTCCACCAACAATTCCGCCTACTAGTATAGCAACTAGTGGATGGATCCCTGCTGGCAAAGGAACTTTTATAGCAATTGCTGCAGCAACTACTGCTCCAATGAAGAAAGATCCTGTAACTCCTAGGTTAAACTGTTTTGCCTGGAACATTACACATATAGCAAGTCCTGCAAACGTAAGTGGTATGGCCGCCTCTATAACATTTCCAAAGTATCTAGGTGAAGATACAGGGCCTAGGAAAAACTTATTAAGTGCTAATACAGGCTCTTTACTAACTCCAACCACTATTAGAAATGCAAGAAGAAGTGCTAGTAGTATAACTATTAGCGTTCTGACTATTTCAAATACACCCTCTTTACGCATAGAAAGCCCTCCTTACTTCTTCCTGAGATTGTTTTTTAATCCCTAGCATATACTTTCCAAGTTCATTTTCAGTAATTTTAGAAGCATCCTCAAAGTAAGCTACTATTTCTCCTCCATACATCACTATAAGGCTATCACTTAGCTCCATTACCTCATTTAGATCAGCAGATACTAATAATACAGCGGCTCCTTTATCTCTCATCTCAACAATCCTATTTCTAATAAACTCAGTGGCGCCAACGTCAATTCCCCTTGTAGGCTGGTCTGCAACTAGAAGCTCTGGTTCAGAAGAAAACTCCCTTGCAACAACAACCTTTTGAATATTCCCCCCTGAAAGCATTCCAACACTTTGGTCTGCAGAGCTGCATTTTATTTTATATTCTGATACCAATTTGTTTGATAAATCCTTTAACTTAGCCTTATTTAAGAAAAGCTTGCCATTAAACTCTGGCTTATCATATCTATCTGATATTAAATTTTCACTTATACTTCCTTCCCCTGCAACCCCATATATCATCCTATCTTCAGGAATATGGGAAGTATTTAAATTACGGATATCCTTAATTGAAAGATTTTTTATATCTTTACCATTTATCATAACCTTGCCCATATGATATTTTCTAAGGCCTGTTATTATCTCTATAAGCTCTCTTTGTCCATTTCCTTCTACTCCTGCAATTCCTAGTATTTCTCCCTTTCTTACGCTAAACTTTACATCTGAAATAACTTTTTTGCCTAACTCGTTTACATAATTTAGGTTGTTAACATTTAAAACCGCATCTTTGGGTTTACTCTTTTGCTTATCAACCTTTAATATTACATCACGACCTACCATAAGCCTTGATATATCTTCTTCAGACACATCAGCTATATTATGGACACCCATGCTTCTTCCATTTCTCATAATGGTAATCCTATCACAAATCTGTTTTACTTCCTTAAGTTTATGAGATATAAAAATTATAGTATGTCCCATTTCTTTAAACCTAATAAGCTCACTAAATAATTCCTTTGTCTCTTGTGGAGTTAAAACTGCTGTTGGTTCATCAAGTATTAATATATCTGCTCCCCTTAAAAGAGCCTTTAGTATTTCTGTCTTTTGCTTCTTACCTACTGGCAAGTCCTCTACCTTTGCCCTTGGATCTACATTTAGATTATACTTTTCTGAAAGCTCTTCAGTTATAGACACAGCTTTTTCAAAATCAATAAAGGCCCTCTTTTTTGGTTCTATTCCAAGCACCATATTCTCTGCTACAGTTAATGAAGGAACCAACATAAAATGTTGATGTACCATTCCTATACCATATTTTATCGCCGCACTAGGTGAAGGAATAATGACCTTTTGACCATTTATATATATATCGCCTTCTTCAGGCTGTTCCATACCAAATAATATCTTCATGAGCGTGGACTTTCCGGCACCGTTTTCTCCCGCAAGAGCATGTATTTCTCCTTTTCTGAGAGAAAAATCCATATCTTTATTTGCAACAACACCGTTTGGATATACCTTGGTTATTCCTTTCATGCTAAGAATCTCTTCTGACATAGAATCCCCCCGCTTTATAAAGTTAGGTATATTAGTCATATTGGCCAATATACCTAACAAGGATTTAATCACATATTGATTTCATCAAATAGCAGTTTATTTTACTGAGTCTTTAATCTCGTTTAGCTTTTTAACATCCATTCCCATTGCAGTATCAACTTTAATTTCTCCGTCCATTATCTTTTTAGATAATTCATCTATTTCTTTCCTCATTGCTTCTGGAACTATCTTTTCATAATATTCATTGTTTGCAAGGCCTATACATTCTTCTTTAAGCCCAAGCTGCTCTGATTTACCAAAAGGTGCGTTACCTTCTTTAAACATCTTTGCACCTCTTAATAGCGATACGTCAACCCTCTTTAAAACTGAAGTTGTAATAAGGTTTGCTTTATCAGGGTCTTTATCTTTAACTAATAGTGCCTGGTCTGAGTCAACACCTATAGCATATCTTTTCTTCTCTTTAGCTGCATCTAATTGACCAAGTCCAGCTTGACCTGCAACGTTAAATCCAATGTCTACGCCTGCATTGTATTGTGCAAGTGCCATTTCCTTACCCTTAGCTGAGTCATTGAAGTTTCCAATATAAGATATTGCAACTTTCATATCTTTGTCAATATATTTTGCGCCTTGAATATAACCTACAAGGAAGTCGTTTATAACTGGGTTATCCATTCCACCTAAAAATCCTATTTTCTTG
>DIRE01000006.1:0-5572 GCA_002426575.1 Clostridiaceae bacterium UBA5444
ACAGATACAAGCATAATATTCATAACCCCAACTCCGCCTACTAATAGTGATATAGCAGCAATTGCCAGTATTATTATAGTAAACTTATCAATTATAGCATTTACTTTATCTAACTGTTTCATTAAATTCTGAGCTTTGTATTTCTCTTTATTTTTGTGAGTTTTCTCAAGCAATTTAACCACGTTGTCTGCTGCAAAGTCTGCATTTGAATAATCATTTACCCCTATATCCATCTCACCTATCATAAAATCATATGGAAACATCCTCCTTTGGAAGCCTATAGGAACGTATGCGAGTATGGGCACGTTATCTTCTCCTGCAAAACCTGCTATAAACTCATTTGGATTTTTTACAACCCCTATAACTATTGCTGTTGTAGATGTTAGTTTTCCTCCAACTTTGATGGTTTTGCCTATGCAATCTAGACTTCCAAATAGCTTGTTGGAAGTTTTATCATCTATTACTATGACATTTTTACCTATAAGAACATCTTTGGCGCTAACAAATCTTCCATATAGTATGTCAATATTATATACCTGAGGGTAATCATTGGTAATGCCCATAATAAGCGCTTCCTGGTTTGATCTTTTGCTTTTTATTTTTCCCCATCTGCCGACTAGGGGAGTTATTGCCTTTACATCTGGTATGGTCTCTTTTATATTTTTTATATCATCTAAAGTAAAATAATCTGATGCTTTAATATCTTTATCTGCCATGGTTATTTGAATTATATTAGCCCCTATCATATCAAACTGGCCTAATATAAAGGTCTTGCCTCCTGCTCCTAAAGCTGCTATAACAATAACTGAAGCAACACCTATAATTATTCCGAGCATAGTTAAAAAAGACCTTAGTTTATTAGAAACTATATTGTTTATAGCAAAATAAATACATTCCATCAGATTCATATATAATTCCTCAAATTTAAAATATTATATTAATATCAATATACATTTAGTTATTCCCAAAAATAAAAGTCTTATCAACTAAATATAAAATTTAATTGATAAGACTTTTTTATATATTTTCTCTTACGTTAAGCTTAAATATAAAAAGCAAAATACCAATAGTCATAAAGACTACAGATAATATAGTTAGAAAAGCAAAATTTGTGGCATCAAGTATTAATCCTGCAATTAATGAATTAAATGAAAAAAATGGTCCTAACAAAGTATTCCTTAACCCTATATAGTTTGGAAGTTCTTCCTCACTTGGTGATAAGTCTATTAAGAGTTTGTTTTCATTTGAGTTTTTGTAACTTTGAGCAAGTCCCATGCACGCAACTGCTAAATAAAGAATATATACATTAGGCATCCATAATGTTAATAGTATAGCTGGTATAAATAGCAATACAGAAATGTCACCAGCTATTTTGATTCCCTTTCTTTTTACTACAATACCCCATAGTATATAACCCACGGTTTGCATTATCAGCAATATGGTAGATACAAAAACCGCTTCCTGAGTTGTAATTGCGAGCTTGTCCTTTGCGTATATAATCTGAAATACAAGTGACATCTTTCCAAGTCCACCTGTGAGTGCATTGCTTGCAAGGTATATTGAAAAATTCTTATCTTTTTTTAGTATACCTATTGTATCCTTAAAGTATGTATTATTATCCAATTTAGCAGTCTTTTTGATTATATTTTTAGGCTCTAATAACTTGGTATAGAGAAACCATGAAACCATTGATATGGCAAACATTACTATAAACAATATTCCATAGTTGTCAGGAAATGTGCTCAAAGATAGTATTGCGCCTGATATAATGGCTCCTGTAAACTCTAGTATGCCACATAGAGAAGATCTCCATGATAGAAAGTCTGAAAATCTATTTGCAGGCACTATCCTCGATGTCAAAACCAACCATACATCTGAATTAAAACCACTTACAATTCCAAGGAAACTTAGTAAAATATAAAACAATACAAGGTATAGTGTAGGATTGCTTTTACCAAGCAAAAATGTAAGTATGCCTAAAATAAGCCATACACTTCTCATCAAGATACCTAGTGTTAAAGATAAAGGTTTATAGTAGTCAAGTTTCTGAAGTTTTTTAGCCAAAAATATCTGGGGCGTATAAAACATCAGATTATAAAGCGTGGTAAGTAATCCTATTATAACCTTCGAATCTGTAAAGTTTCCCACATAGTAAACTATGGTAGTCCCTATAGGAGCCATACCCATAGCAAATGAAAATATAGCACCATCAGCAAAGCTTAGGACTGTATTTCTCTTTAAGTTCTGTTGTATTTCATGCTCATAGCTTGCCCTTGCATCTTTTTTCTCCATAGCAACCCTGCACCCTATTTTTAAATTTTGTATTAAACACACTAACATACATTAACACATATAAAATTAAGCTGCAACAGCTTTTAACCAAATATATTTACTATAGCAAATCCGCTTTTTATTAATCAATATATTTTCTTACAATCTCATCTATTTGCTCTTCATTGCTGCAAGGTTCATTTATATTTTCAAATAACTGCCATTCCTCAACATGGTCTATATGATCATCAGGGTTAAGCTTTTTCATTGGAGATAAAGACTCCATTTCAGTCATATAGTCTGTTGTATATGTCTCATAGGATACTCCAAAGTCAGGATATTTGCCATCAATATAATGAGTAAACCTTTTTACAAATAGATTACCACTATTTAGATAGGCAGCCCAGCCATCTTCATTAGATATACCAACCTTAAAAGGCTCTGGCATATTTGGATTCTGATTTAATGTAATGTATCTATCGCCCCAATAAACCCTTTTATCATTCATATGGGCATAAGGCCAAAGTGTAATAACTCTATTTGCTAAAAGGCCTGTATCTCTTTTAGGTTGGGGGATAAACTCTTTTCCTTCTGGTGCCATAACCGTAAGAGACCATGCCGAAAGTTCAATTGGCCATGCATTTTTGTTTGTTAATCTGTGAGATATTTTAACCTTACTATTTAATGGATCTAATGTTATTTCCATATCCTTTTTTATCTGTACCCAAGACTCCACATCCTGACTAACCCTTATACCATACTCAACCTTTTCCCAATTAACAGGGCCATCATCAGGTACATAGGATCTTGGATCTGATTCAGGGCTATGCCACAACCTATGTCCCCCAAGTATTTTCCAGCCTCCTAGAGATACTTCCTTTGTTAAACTTGGATTCTCACATAATACATTTTCTTTCCCTAAAAAACCATACCTTATAATCCTAGGCCCCATATCTACTGTAACTAATAAATCTACTACACCATTTGATATCTGTACACACTTTCCATACTCCTTGTAACTTACCTCTTTAACTTCTACCTCACCCATTCTTCCGTGCCTCCTTAAATAAAGTAAATATATTTATATAATACAACTTTAACAACCATTGTAATTACATTATAACTAACTTTATATCTAATCTCTATGTAAACGGCGGTTAAGTTATATAAAGAGCATATGAATCTTAAAATACCCCTCTTATCATCTTCAATTCTAAGTTTACTTTTTACTTCTTACCTATTTTACCCTGTGCCACTGATATAAGCCTTTCCCTCTTATTAAGCTCAGGATCCACTATAACCATACTTAAAAGCTCATCTAGCATATCTCCTACATATTTTCCCTTTAATCCAAGCCCTACAATATCCTCCCCAGATACGGCAAGATCTTTGATTCCAATACATTCGTTTCTATTTATTACATCTTCTGCAGCTTTTTTTACTTTTTCTATTCTATTTATTCCATTATCTATACATGGGCTTTCAGATGCCATTATAAATGCAATCTTTAAATTAAGTATATCTAGGAATACTTCCAATCCCATTTTACTAAGGTTTTGCCTAATATATACTGTATCTTCTTTAATATCAAGCCCGCTATACTTAATAATCTCTACTGTTTTGTTTGTGGTATTGTTGTCATATTTTAATCTTTTTAAAATGCTTCTAGCTTCATATTGGTTCATGTCGCAGATTATAAATAATGCTGCAATTCTAAGATAAAGCTTATTTTCTATAAATTCTAGTACCTTTAGTGATTTAGGTTCTAGAGGGTTAAACTTAGGTTCTATATAATCCATAAGCATGGTCTGTATTAATAAATATATTTTTTCAGTATTATGGGATAAAATTATGCGGTTTAATTCAAAAGTAACCCTTTCCATGCTTACCTTACTCAGCCTTTCTTTATTTTTAATTATGGCAGCCATTGTATCATCCTCTATATTAAACCCAAGCTCTGCTGAAAACCTAATAGCTCTCATCATTCTTAGTGCATCCTCTTTAAATCTTTCGTCAGGCTCCCCTACACATCTTATTATCTTATTATCTAAATCCCTGCGCCCATTATAAATATCTATTAAACCATTTTTATCATTATATGCAATAGCGTTTATTGTAAAATCCCGTCTTGAAAGGTCTTTTTCTATAGATGATTCAAATTTAACCTCATCAGGTCTTCTCCCATCTGTGTATTTCATATCAGTCCTATAAGTTGTAACCTCAAAACTTTCTCCATCCATAACAACTGTTACAGTGCCATGTTTTAATCCTGTAGGTATTGTCCTATGATGCCCAAAGATTTCAATAACATCATTAGGCAGTGCATTAGTTGCAATATCATAATCCTTAGGATTTCTGCCAAGCAAACTATCTCTCACGCATCCGCCAACCATATATGCTTCATATCCATTTTCCTCTAACTTGCTCATTATAGATTTTACCTTTTGAGGAATGTATATTTTCATATTTAAAAACCTCTTTCACTTTTATATCTCATTATTTATTATGTATAGTTTAAACTATTTAATCAAAAATAAAAAGGAGCACCCAAAATGTAATATCCCCGTTAGCATTTTAGGCACTCTCTTTACCATTATTATTAAAGCAAAAATATATTTGCCTTTTGACATCTTTTTATCATAAGTTCAGGCCATATGCCTGATTGAACTTCTCCAATATGAGCCTTTCTTAAAAAGAACATACATATTCTAGACTGGCCTATTCCTCCGCCTACCGTGTACGGTAGTTTCCTTTTAAGCAATAGCTTGTGAAACTCTAATTTTTTTCTATCCTCGCAGCCTGATATTTTAAGTTGCCTTTCAAGTGCCTCTTCATCAACCCTTATCCCCATAGAAGAAAATTCAACTGCCCTATTAAGTACAGGATACCAGAATAGTATATCTCCATTTAAATTCCAATCATCATAGTCTGGAGCTCTTCCATCATGCCTTTCCCCGGATCTTAACTTCCCGCCAATCTGCATTAAAAACACTGCTGTCTTTTCCTTGCATATGGCATCTTCTCTTTCTTTTGGTGAAAGGTCTGGATATAGATCCTCAAGTTCTTGGGTTGTAATAAAGGTTATCTCTTTAGGGAGAATTCCTTCTATAAATGGGTAATCATCACAAATATACTCTTCAGTGGCTTTAAACACCTTATATATACTACGTACAATACTCTTTAACTTATCTATATTCCTATCCTTTTTATCTATTACCTTCTCCCAATCCCATTGATCCACATATATGGAATGAAGATTATCAAGATCCTCATCTCTTCTAATTGCATTCATATCTGTATA
>DIRE01000006.1:5645-17090 GCA_002426575.1 Clostridiaceae bacterium UBA5444
TAAATATTCATCAGTTCTATCTTCTCTTCTTATTACTTTTTCCCAATCCCATTGGTCTACATATATAGAATGAAGGTTGTCAAGATCCTCATCCCTTCTGATTGCATTCATATCTGTATATAGACCCTCTTCTTTGCCAAATCCATATCTATAAAGTGCCATACGTTTCCATTTAGCAAGAGATTGGACTATTTCCATTTCTTCTCCTTCAATTGACTTTATATCAAAAGATACTGGTCTTTCAACTCCGCTTAAATTATCATTTAATCCTGATGACTTTTTAACAAATAAAGGTGCTGATACCCTTGTTAAGTTTAATTCCTCTGCAAGTCCTCTTTCAAAAAAATCTTTTATTTTTTTAATAGCTTCTGCAGTTTCTCTAAAATTAAGCTCAGACTTATATTCTTCAGGTAATATAAGTTTTTTTGCTGCACTCTCCATAGTTATTTCCCCCTACATACTATTTTTTCTGTTTCTATAATAAAAAAACCCTTCATCCCATATAAGGGACGAAAGGTTCTATTTCCGCGGTACCACCCTGATTAGCTTTAATCTTTACAGATTACTTTAATCTTTACAGATTAATAGATTAAGCTCTCTTTAATCAGTACAGAACAAAAATTCAATACTGCCCATTTCGTAACGATATGGCTCCGTCTAAGCCTACTTTCCAAAGGGATTTCGGTTAGAGACTCAGGGATGTTCTTTAGTAAAGGCTCCATATTGGTCTTACACCACCACCAACTCGCTTAAGTATTACAATAATACTTACATGTTCACCACTACTTACTCTTCCCATCATTGTCTTATATTTATATAATTATAATTTTAAAATGGACTCTTGTCAATTACTTTTTAAAAAGTTACGTTGTCTCCGTCTTTTAAATCCTGAGGAGGGTTTAAAATAATGCATTGCCCTTCTGATAATCCCTCACATATCTCCATGTATAAATCTGATTCAATACCTATTTTAACATCTTTTGAAAAAGCTTTTCCATCCTCTATGACAAATACTTTTGCCTTTTTGTATCTATCAGTTATAACCGCCTCATATGGAACATAAATAATATCATTTTTTGTGCATACTTTTATGTCTGCATCCACATCAAAACCTATCTTTATATTACTGTCCGCATCTGTAATACTTATCTCAACAGGTATTACAGTCTCTGCACTAACTCCTGATACTGTCTTTGTTGCAATAGGGTTTATCTTTTGTATAATACCTTTGTATTGCTTTTCTAATGAATCAAGTCTTATTATTACTTCCTGCCCATTTTTTACATTTAAAATATCATACTGTGACACATTTACTAATGCTATTATGTTTTTATCATTTTCAATTGTTATTAAGGGAGCTCCAACAGGCGTTATAGCCCCCTCTGCAATATTTATATTAGTAACAACACCATCTATGGAAGACTTTATCTCATGGTCTGCATTTTTTATTTTATCTTTTATACTATCTATGCTTAACCTTGCAATATCAACCTGTTTCTCCTGCAGCTTAATCCTATCGCTTATATTTACCATACCCTCAATGGCAGATTTATCTTCCGTAGATAGAACTGAAATATCTTGTTCTTGCCTTTTTAAGTTTTCTAAATTCATTTTAGCAATATCAAGCTCTATATAAGCCCTCTTTAACTGCTCAGAAAAATCAGGAGCCTCAAATTTAATTATAAGCTCATTTTTATTTACCCTGTCACCGGTTTTGACATATACCTTTTCAACCTTATTAGGATTTGATACAAAATAGTCCTTTCTATCCTTAGATGCAATAACACCGTTGCCAGATATATAAGATGATATATCCCCCTTTTTCACATAAGCTACTTTTACATTTATGCTATCCTCTTTATTTGACCTTACATACATATATGCTGGTATGGTTATTGCAGCTATGGTAATAATTATTAATATCCACTTTTTAGACCTTTTCACTAAATCACCTCATATAGCTTTACTTTTTGTGCTTCGTAGCCACAATTATATATTTACTATTTAAATTATTGCCAAAATATTAATAAAAAAAAGGCCTTTTTAGCCTTTTTGAAAATTTTATATTTTACTTGTAATTAGCTGCGGCTTTAAAGCCTTCGCAGAATATGCTAATAGAGTTTTTTGCCTCGTCATAGGTGTTTGCAGAATCCCCAATTTCAAGCATAAAACCTATGTACCCCCTGCTCTGGTTGTATTCTTCTTCCACTTGTTTAATTTGTATCTTCATATTAGTATACTTGCTTTCTATAATTGATTTAATTCTTCCTGCAAATAGCAGACTATTATCATAGCAATCAGAATTCTTGGATATAATTATTGATATTGGGCAGTATGAAATGTCATCTATTACAAGCTTTTCCCCATGGCTTGATTTATTTCTTATAATATCAATTAGAATATACTTTTTGCCCCTTTTCATATAATTATCAATATATTTTGAGGATAGGGTATATGGATCAACATCTGCGTCTTCTATTTTTAAATGATTAGATAAAAATCCATAGTCTTTAAGTTTTGATGTACATTCCATGGACAGCCTATCCATATCTTTAACATTACTTTCCTCATGGTTTATATACGCTCTTTTAAAATTAGAGCTGTAGATTATAACTGGTTTTTCATAAACATCTTCTAAAATGTTACTCACACTATCATACCTGTTTTGCTTTACAAAAAGCATGCCACATATAATGAGTACAAAAATAGATAAATACAAAAGTAGGTTTACAAGCTTCAAATTACTACCCCCATAATCCATATATAATATTCTATTTATTTTATACTCTTTTAATGACTGGTAGATACTATTAAAAACAAAAACAGTCTGCATTTGTATGCAAACTGCCGTTTATTCTTCCTTTTTTTGAGATACTGCCCAAGTATCATTCATATATTTACATTCAAATATAATTGTTTTTTTAGTTTGATCCTTATTATTAAGTACCTCTACAGTTATTTCTGCTTTATCTGGTTTATATATATTGGTTAGAAGACTAATGGAATAATCATATTTACCACTACCTGTTAAGGGTACAACATCAAACCCTTTTACAGATGATATTTTGCTCATTATTTTCTCTTGCTCGAAGGATGACATGTATTTTCTTATTTTTTTATCCGATTCTATATCAATGCCAACAACTGTTTCTCCTTCTTTATTTTTGTCTAGAAGTTCAATAGTTTTTGTTAATACAGAAGTATATAGGTTCGTAAAGGACTTTGGTCTATTAAACATCCTAGTACTGTTTACTATATAGCTATCCATGGCCTCTGGTATCATATAAAAGTTTCCACTGTCATCACAAAAGTTAGCATCTTTTCCATACTCTGATGCACCTATCCAATAGCTAAATACCCTTTCCCTGCCTCCTGGAAGGGAAAACTTAATATCATAATCAGCTTCAACCTCAGGGGATGAGGAAACAGTCCTTCCTCTTCCAATAATATCCCCAATCTGGTCTATTACCTTTGGATCTAGAACAGTAAATTTTAATGTACTTTCTTTTTTATTTATAAACACTATCTTTCCAGCTTCTTTTAGCTCACTTCCTAAGGAATTCTTCGGTGAGTTTGGCAAACTACAAGATGAAAGCACAAATACAAAAGATAATATTATTATGTAGCTAATAGCTTTTTTCATCTATATAACCCTTTCCCATTGTTTAATCAATTATTCTTCCCATGTAAATAAAATCATAGAACTTTCCATCAACTTTCATTGCTTTTCTAATCCTACCTTCAACTTCAAATCCCATATCTTCATAAAGGCTAATAGCAGTATGATTATCTTCTCTAACAGAAAGATCTATCTTTTTGACTACTCCGCCTTCCTCTGCCCACCTTATCATTGTATCTATTAATATGTGGCCTATTTTCTTATTCCAATACTTTTTTTGTACGCTTATTCCAAACTCTCCCCAATGCTCAAGTCTTTTTCTGCTATTTCCCCAAAATGTTAATACACCACATATCTTTTTATCTATCACTGCAACTAAAAATAATTTGTTTTTTCCTTCTGAATAATCCCTTATTATTTGTCTTTCCTGCTCAATAGTATGACTGAATTCGCCTCTCCCGTAGCTTAAAAAGTCAGATTCCCCACCAATTATGTTTGAATATCTAACTAATTCAGCAGCATCTCTTTCTACTGCTTTTCTTATAATACATTCAGTACTATCATTAAGCTTATATAGGCTCAATACAACTCACTCCTGCATAATATTATAGTATACGGACTTGCTATACACAATTAGCAAGTATTGTTTAATGTATAATAATATGGATCTTTTTATTTGCCTAAAATCCACTTTGCAAAGGCAACTGAAGTGTCCACCTTTTCACTATTTACTCCAAGTCCAAGTATCTTGTCCTTAGTATCATATCCTAGACTTTTTAAAATTTTGCTATTCTCAATATCTATACCATAAGAATATTCCTGAGTATCTGAATCTTTAACCTTTGATTTTACAAATTTCATATTCTGATTTTTAAGTCCTTTCACATCATCAAGCTTTATAAATAGGCCAAACTCCGAAAATCGCTTAAATTGCTCCTTATCAAGTATTAATACATCTAATTCTCCTACTTGAGACATTGCAACTATCTTCTGCTGTATTGCCATACTGGCTGGATCTTTTAGCTCATTATCAAATAAATTAAAAGATATGGTTACCTCTTGTTTTTCTGGATTCTCTGCAAATACTTTTGTAGCTTGATCTTGAAGTTCTACCCTTTTCTCTTCCTCAAGATATCCCCCAAGAATTGTAACATTGAGTATAGAATCTTTTCTTGCCATTGCACTTGCTATGCTATATATTATTATAATTACAACAAATATGCCTACAATAGTGTGTACTTTATAATAATACCAGAAGTTTTCCCACTTTTCCTTTCGTTTCTCTTTATCCATCGTAAGACATCACCCTTCGTTATGATACTAAATAGTTTATCACATATATTAGAAAAATTAAAACTAAAGTCTGGAGCTATTATAAACAAAGCTCCATAGAAGATACAACCCCTTGTCTGATACAATATATTTTATATATTTCCCGTGCAATAATCTACAATATTTTAATATTTCATATAATTATTAAGTAAAATTTGAATTGAATCTTAAGTTTGCTTTACGCCTCACGCTTACAGTTTCAAAACTTGCTTGATGCAGAAATGCTTAAAAATAGTTCTCTATATTCATCTTTCCATAATGTTTCATCCATATAAAATGCAAACCTGATAAACACATTGTCCTTCTGAAGTATAAATACTTCTAATGCTTTTATATACTTATCATTGTCTGCAGACCTTGTGTAATTTAGTATATAGCCAGTCTTTCCATTAATCTTTGCAGGCTCTATTGAATAGTCTTTAAAATAAACAACGCCTACAGCGCTTTCCCTGCTTTTGTTTAAAAACTCAGCTAATGGCATACTAGCATTCCACACTTGTACAAACCCATGCAACTTATCCTGTTCTGATGTAAAATCATTATGATAGATTATCTCGTTGCCTTCAAACTTTTGTTCTGATGTTTTCCATTCCTCAGGCAACCTGTATGTAAATTTATTATCAAGGCCAGTGTATTCCTTATATTTTATATCTACCGGTATTAATGACACCTTAGTATCTAATATAAGCTTTAATCCTAAGTATATAGCACAAATAAATAAAATGAGAAGTAAAAATTTGAAAACATTTCTAGACTTCCTAATATCTAAAAATATCACTTTTGCACCTCTTTTATATAATTTATTATACTACATTATAGATTAAAGAAACGGATTTAATGCCATTATTTTTATGCATAAATCCGCCTCCTTATATAACTCTGCATTTATTTTTTCGCCTTAATTAATCTATCTGCGTATACTATAGAATAGTTGTAAAACCTTTATCTATAACTATCGATTGGGGTTGGGGTACTTTACCATACCAGTCATTGGATCATATACCATAATCCAGTACCCATCCCTGCCGCCCCAGGTTATCCATTTAACGAATCCAGTTTTTCCTTTAAACGGTTGATCTTTTTCACACTTTCTGCCTGGTATACCAAATACAATTGCCTTTACTTCCCCTGATTTTCCATGCTTTATTCCAAACAAATAATGCCCATGATTTTTAATATAGTTATAATAATTGTACTGAGGATTATAGATCATTGGATAATATACAAGGTCATAACATGGGTATAGCTGCACCTTATTACCTTCTTCCATGTATTTACCAATATCAATTCTCCATAGTCTACAGTTCTTTAGCTCCTTATGATGATCCATTTCAGGGTGGCATCTTAATATTTCATCAAGTTTCTTCCTCATAATGTATCTATAGCTATACATAAAATAGTTATCATAAGTAGTAAAGTTGTATTCATCCTTTTCTTCTTTACATTCTTTTTCTTTGTGCTTGCCTCTGATTTCATCATCTGTAATTATGTCCTGTAATTCATCATTATAATCTTCTTCCCTATTTATTTCTTCTTGAGCCTCTTCCCTTTGGGCAGATAATTCATCTTGGTTAATATTAGCCTTTTCATTTACTTCTAATAGTTCTTTAATATCTTCAATAACCCTCTCTCTAAACTTTTTCTCAAAGCCCTCCATTAATTCTTCAATCTGCTTAGTCTCGTCTACTTTTATATCCTCAGAGACTTTATATTGTTGCTCTTCTATAACAATATTAGTATCTTCAGCATTATTATCTTCCGTAATTGTTTCTGTTTTTTCATCTCTATAGTCTGCATCTAAAGGCTGGTTTACTATTTCTTCCTTAGATTCCTCTTTTGCATTTTCTATATTTTCATTGACTTCATTCTCTGATTTTTTGTTTTCTTCAACTACATCCATAATATGTTTTTCATATTCCTCAAACTTCTTTGCATCCTGCTCTGCTCTAGCTTGTTCTTTATCTTCTTTTTCTTCAGTTTCTATCTTTTCTCTGTTCTTTTCAATATTTATTTTACTTCTCCACTCAAACTTTTCCTTGCTCATATACCCTGCAAGAGGTGATATTACAGCATTAGCCCCCTCTTTGTCTGCTATTATAGCTGCTCCATTAAACTTTTCTATTGGTATCTTGCAATCAAAAGCATTTTCAGCCCCTGTTTCCCACGATGCCTCTCCTCTTCCAAAGTCATCTATATTTATTATTCCAAGATATGCAACATTGTCTTTGTCTTCTTGATGACTTATAAGATAACATTTGTAGAGACACTCTGCTGTTTCAATAGACTTCAGGTTCTGAACGTATGCAGTTACCTTGCTTTTATCGTTTTTTACTTCTATCTTAACATATCCTGTTGGAGGTCTATCAGGCCCCATACCATATCCCCTGTCCTCTTCTTGGAAGATTATAAAAAATCTATTGTAACTTCTCTTAGTGGACAATTAATATCCTCCTTCAAAAAATTTATTCATTATAATATATGTATGATATTGCCTAAAGTTACGAAAAAAGAAGGATATTTATCCTTCTTTTTAAAATAATATTTTTTATTCTGTTTTGTCCTATTTTTTTAATCTATATATACTGTTTGAAAGATTGGCAAACTCATCAATAGATAAGGTTTCCCCTCTCCTTGATGGATCTATACTGCATTGATCAAAACAAAGTTTTAGTTCTTCCCTTGGTATGCCCATTGGCTTTAAGGCGTTTGACAATGTCTTTCTTCTTTGACTAAATGAGGCTTTAATTACATTAAAAAATAATTCACTGCTTATAAGCTCAACTGGTGGTTTTTTGTACATTTCAAGTTTAATCACCGCAGAATCAATTTTAGGTCTTGGAACAAAACAATTAGGAGGTACTAGTGTAACTATAGAAGGTTTTGAATAATATTGAATAAGCAATGATAATGCACCATAGTCTTTGCCTCCTGGCTTTGCAACCATCCTCTCTGCTACTTCCTTTTGAATCATCAAAACTATGTTTTTAACATTAAGATCCTCTTTGAAAAATCTATTTATAAGTGGTGTTGTAATATAATAAGGTATATTTGCACATATGGTAAAAGGCTCTTTTAGATGCTCATCTGTAAGCTGCATTAGGTCAACCTTCATTGCATCTCCATGATATATAACAACGTTATCAAACTCTTTTAAATTATCATTAAGTATGGGTATTAATTTGTCATCAAGCTCAATTGATAAAACCTTGCCAGAGCTATCTGCAAGCCTTACAGTTAAAAGTCCAATACCAGGGCCTATCTCAAGAACCTTATCATCCTTTGTAAGATTTGCAGAAGCAACTATCTTATCTAAAATATCATTATCGATTAGGAAGTTTTGTCCTAAAGCCTTATTGAACTTTAAATCAAACTTATCTATCATTGTTTTTGTTCTAATGCTGTTTAATAAATCATTCATAAATCCACCTACTTGCTTATGCTATTTATAGCATTATTAAACTCTTCTCTCGTTATACCATAATTATTCAATCTAGATAAAAATTGTTTCCCATTTGAATGTCCTATTCCTAACATTTTCCCAATTTTGTTTCTTCTAAGACCGCCTTCACTGCCTCCTAATAGATAATTATCTATTAGGTCATCTATAGAAAACTCTTCTCTTCTTTCAACACTTTCCACTCTTGCCTTTTCAAGTGCACTTATTATATCCTCTGGAGCTGCATTTTCTATGCCTATATCTCCATTTTTTGTTGCAAGTTCTGAGGGTAAAAAAGCATGTCTACAACCTTTTACTTTTGAGCTTATAGTCTTTCTTATCCTTTCCCCTGCATAATCTGGGTCTGTAAATATAATAACACCTCTTCTTTCAGAAGCAAGCTTAATCCTCTCCATTACGCCCCTTGGAAATGCATATCCACCTGTTACTATTATTTCCGCATCAACCGCCTTTTTTACGGCTATATAATCGTCTCTTCCTTCAACAACTATTACTTCCTTTATCATAATATCACCTTAAACTTTATTATTTTGTAAAATCCATAAATAAAGCAGGGGTTTACCCTGCCTTATTTATGCTATTATAACATTTATTTATTTTAAAATATATACTTTTGTTTTATGTGTATGCCATTGTCTATATTCCTCTGTGCCTGCAGTAAAAAACAGATCAATTATATTACCTTTAACAGCCCCGCCTACATCCTCTGCAATACCATAGCCATACCCTTCTATCCAGAGTTTTGTCCCAAGAGGTATCACCTTTGGATCCACGGCTACAGTACTCCATTTGCCCCCATCGGATTTTCTGCGGGGCACTGCCCCCGTTGCTGTATTACCTCCATCTTTTCCGGTGCATGCAACATCGTTGGTATAAGATGTAGCCTTCATTGTTAAAACCTTTTCAAAACGAATAGGCTCCCCCCTAGAATTAATCTTAGAATCTAGAGTGCCCAATGCAGTCAAACGGCTTACTGGAGGCTTTAATATTTTACAGCCCACAGTTTCTCTTTCCTTTTCCACGCCATCCTCATACACAATCTTTATAGTTTCTAATTCTTCTCCTTTTGCGCCTTCTCTAACAAGCTTTTGAACTCCCTTTTCCCAATCCGGCATTTGCTGCAGTTCATTTGCAAATGGTATGGCATGCTTTTCTGTTATTTCTTTTTCTGTTACCCTAACAATCCTTATGGTCATATCCTCTGATACATCCATATCAAGGTCAGGATATACTTTATCTATATTGCTGTATTTTATGCTCTCTGATGCTAAAGCTTCCCCAACAGTCTCTTCTGCTGATAGAAACTCAGTATCCTCTCCATCGAAAATAACTTTAACCGGTACAGCCCTTCTTATAGTTATAACCATATTATCCTCTATATTTTTATCAATTTCCGGCATTAACTTATCTTTATAGTTAATTTGTATTTTATTCTTATTCAGTATCTCTCCAACTGTCCCACCATAGGCTACAGCCTCTATACTACAGCCACCATCAATTATGGTAACCCTTTTGTGAGACGTTCCAACCAATATAAGCAAACAACCAGCCGCTAAAAATGTAGCTATAAGGCCAACCACTTTTTTATACACCGGCTGCATCTTTATTGGTTTATTTTCTGCTTCTGACTCCATGTGTACCTCCTTAAATTTAGGGCAACCGCCCAAGTATTCCTATATATAATAGTATCCACATGTTGCACCTTTTATTCATATGCCCCATCCAAGGGACTCCGGGGACTCCGGGGGCTCCGCGGCGGGCTCCGCGGGACAGTTCACTCAATCGACTCCGGCCGACTCCGGGACAGTTCACTCAATCGGCAGGGACGTGGGAGTTGTGGGGTTAGGTGGGGTTAGGGGCGGTTCACCCGGTTGGACAGGGGGCAGTTCATTTAATCACCACAAAATAGTTAAATGTAAATTTAGAGTTATATGGGCAGTATTTGTTACATTTGCTATGAATTAATAGAGTATAAAAATATATACTTCTAATATGGTATAATAGGGATATCTTTTAATAATAAACTGCCAGTAAAAATTACTTTATGGAGGTTGCTGTATATGGATACAGATTCTTTAGAGATAGTCCTTATTGAGAGTAAGGATAGACATATCATAAAGAATTTATATTCTCTATATCTTCATGATCTTTCGGAATATACAAATGAAGATGTGAGTTTGAAAGGTCTATATGACACGAAATTTCTTGATCTTTTTTGGAGAAAAGATGGGCTAATTCCTCTTTTAATTAAAGTCGACAGCAAAATTGCTGGATTTGTGTTACTACAAAGTGGTCAATATGCTCCCTCAACTGGTGAGGATTATTATATAAGCCAATTCTTTATACTAAGGGAATACAGGCGAAAGGGAGTTGGCAAAAAAACTGTAAAAAAGTTATTTAATCAATTCCCTGGCAAATATCTTGTCGGTCAAATTCCTAGTAACAAGCCTGCAATTAACTTTTGGAAGAGTATTTATAAGTCATGTAGGATTATATATGAAGAGAATATAGGTTATCCCCAAAATACAATAATGGTCTTCCAGCATTTTAAGATAAATAAGTTTAGGTAAGTTTGAAATTCGAGTTTGGGGGAGTTTGGGGAGTTTGGGGGACGGTTCATTAAGCAGGCCGATTAATAATCATAAACATGGGAATATAGCAGAAGTGATTGGTATAAACTGCTAACCTCTTATCTAAAAAATTAAAAAAGCAAACCTAATATTGTCTTTTTTGCTTTTTTAATAATAGTCTTTTTATTATAGCTAAGCTTTTCACAGCTTGTACAATAACTAAATAAAATACACCATTCTTATATTAAACTTTATGCTCAAATACAAATTCTATTACAAATCCCAAGTTTTATTAGGTTTATGATTACGAAACAGTTATACTCAAAAAATGTTCTAAAATCTCCTTATACTTTTTATCTTTATGTATAAGGTAATACCCCTTGAGGCAAAGCCTTGATGCTTGAGATTGATTTATATTACCCATAATAGCACATATTTTTCTCTGATTCATATTGCAAAAACTTCTC
>DIRE01000079.1:0-31250 GCA_002426575.1 Clostridiaceae bacterium UBA5444
GAGATTAGCTTTAGCGCAGGGTATCTTAAGAAAAAGTGAAATTATTCTCTTGGATGAAGTTACGGCAAATATTGATGTTAACTCCGAAAGGATAATTAAAGAGGTTATAAAAGATATTATGTTAAAACAAAATTTAACAGTTATTGCAATTTCTCATAGAATTGATTTTCTTGAAGATACTGATAGAATTGTTATATTAGAAAACGGAAAAATATCGAAAACTACTACATATTCAGAAAATGAATCTTGGACAGTAGTTAGTTAGTATTTAAGTGGATATTTTTCTGCATAGGAGAGGGGGTAGCACTAATGTTATGCAATTTAGTGATTAATTTAGATGCTTTTCTCTGTGCAGAATTTAATGATTGGGCGATGCTTGCACAGAGGGAATTTAGTACTATGAATTAAAATATCGCCTACATTGGGTTTTGCACTTTTAAGTTTATTAAAAATAACTTATAAGGAGAAAACCGATGGAAGATAATAAATTTAAAAATTATATAATATTTTGGTTAAGTCAATCTGTTTCACAATTGGGAAGTTCAATGACAAGTTTTGCTTTGATTATTTGGGCATATGAGCAAACAAATTCAGCAATGACTGTATCACTCATGACATTTTATTCTTATTTGCCTTATATTATTGTAAGCATTTTTGCAGGAGCATTTATTGATGAGCAAAAGAAAAAAACAATTATGTTATGTTCTGATTTTATAGCAGCCATATGTTCAACTATTGTTTTTGTATTACTTTTTTTAAACAGATTAGAAATTATGCATATATGTATGGTAAATTTCATTATTGGATTTACGAACTCTTTCCAATCTCCAGCGGAATCAGTAGCAATTGGCTTGATGGTTCCAAAAGATAGGTATTTTAAGGTAAGTGGATTGAACTCTTTTTCCAATTCGTTGCTCACCGTGGCTGCACCTATGCTTGCTGCTTTTATAAGTTCTTTTATGGGACTAAAAGGAGTAATAATGATTGATTTAATTACTTTTGTGTTTGCATTTATCATATTGTTATTATTTATAAAAATACCAGAAGAACTAAATGAAAAAACAAACAATAAACATAGTGTTTTGCATGGATGTAAAGAGGGAATGGCTTTTCTTTTTAATCATAAAGGGATATGGTATATAATCATAAGCATGGCATCTTTAAACTTCTTTTCGCGATTGACCTATGAAAATATTTTATCTCCAATGATATTAGCTAGAAGTGGTGGGGATACTAATGTTCTTGGAACAATCAGCGGAATATTAGGTATAGGTGGCATTATAGGGGGAGTTATTGTTTCAACAAAAAAGATTATGAATAACAGCCTGAAGCTAATATACTTTTCTGCTGCGTTTTCGTTTTTATTTGGTGATTTATTGATGGGATTAGGGCAAACGACATTTATTTGGTGTATAGCGGCCATTATGGCAAGTGTACCAATTCCATTTATAAGTGCAGGGCAAAATGTTATTATGTACAATACTATTCCAAAAGAAATGCAAGGGCGGGTTTTTGCTGTCAGAAACGCCATTCAGTTTTCTACCATACCTATTGGTATTTTGTTAGGGGGATTTTTAGCAGACTATATATTTGAACCTTTCATGAAATCAGGTAATATAGTTGCCTTGAGTTTACAAAGGTTGGTAGGCTCTGGTACAGGAAGCGGAATGGCAGTTATGTTTTTGTGTACAGGCATATTAGGGGCAGCTACAAGTATTTTGTGGTATAGAAATAAGGATATAAAAAAGCTACAAGATATTAATTCGAAATAGAAAACTATGGCGTAGCTTTTTATAAAAATAAATTATATAGGGAAAAGGTCCTAAATATTATGATGTAAATAAAGATTAGGAAAGATGGTATCATAGAACCAGAGGTGTAATAAAGATGGACGAGTATTTTATGAAGATAGCCCTTGATGAGGCTTTAAAAGCTTTCGAGGAAGATGAAGTTCCAATAGGTGCTGTTGTTGTAAGAGAGAGAGAAATAATAGCAAAGGCTCATAATTTAAGAGAAAGTTTAAATGATCCTACCGCTCATGCTGAGATTATTGCAATTAGGGAGGCTGCAGAGAAACTTTCAAGCTGGAGACTCATAGACTGCAATTTATATGTAACAATAGAGCCATGCCCAATGTGTGCAGGTGCAATAGTTCAGTCAAGGATCAAGAGACTTATATATGGGGCAAAAGATCCTAAGGCTGGCGCCGTAGATTCTGTTATGAATATTGTAGATAATCCCAATTTAAATCACAGTGTAGAAGTTACTTCAGGGATACTTCAATATGAGTGTAGCAATATTATGAAGGAGTACTTTAGAGGAAAAAGGAAATAACAGATAAAGGGGAAGTCTGATCTTGTTGATCCAGTAATAGTTATGAGTTGATAAATAGATGGAAATATGCGGTAGGATTAATTTAGATATCGATATGGGAGGTAAGATTATGTTTAAGTTATTGGTAGTTGTGGACTATCAGAATGACTTTGTTGACGGGGCATTAGGATTCCCAAAAGCAAAGACTTTAGAGGAAGGCATATATAATAAAGTTAAATGGTATTTAGATAACGGATATCCAGTAGTATTTACATTAGATACACATGACAAGAACTACCTTTCAACAAGAGAAGGCAAACACCTTCCAGTGGTACATTGTGTGAGAGGCACTACGGGTCATGAAGTTTATGGAAAACTAAAGGAGTTTGTAGGTAATACTAACTGCTGCTTCATAAAAAAGGAATCATTTGGAGTATCACAACAGAGCATATTAGACTATTTTGATCAAACTTTGCATAATCATTATGGTAGTGTAGATTTTAATAATGAGGATGGTAAATATCAGATAGAATTGGTAGGGGTGGCTACAAATATTTGTGTAATTAGTAATGCAGTAATGTTTCAGACAGCATTCCCTGATGCACAGATAATAGTAGATGCAAGTCTATGTGCGAGTTTTGACGATTCACTTCATGAGAAGGCATTAGATGTTATGGAAGGGCTGCAGATAAATGTTGTAATGGAGGGAAGTTTGTTATGATTTTTTATTTTACAGGTACCGGAAATTCTCTATATGTTGCCAAAAAAATAGGTGAGTATAATGGCGAAGGGCTTGCATCCATTGCATCAATAATGAATGGCAATAAGGATTCGGTATATGAGTATACTCTCAAGGATGATGAAAAAATAGGTATTGTATTTCCAGTCCATGCTTGGGCACCGCCTATTTTAGTTAGGGATTTTATAAAGAAATTAAAACTTAATAACTATAAGGACAACTATTGTTTCGCAGTAGGAGTATGCGGTGATTCTGCAGGTAAGACTATTGACAGGGTGAGAAATATTTTAGATAATAAAGCAATTAAGCTTGACAGCGGATTTGTTGTGATAATGCCGGAAAATTATATAATAATGTTTAGTACAGACAGTAAGGAGATAGAAAATAAAAAGCTCCAAGAGGCTGAAAATACTATATTAAAAATAAACAGTGCAATAAAAGAGAAAAGATCCGAATGTAATTATCCATCCAAGGGGCTTAAAAATGCTATACTGACGGATATTGTGAACCCAGTTTTTTGCAAATTCAGCTTTAACAGGTGCAGAAAATTTCATGTAGTAGATACCTGCACAGGGTGCGGCATATGCGAAAAAGTATGCCCCAAAGGAAATATTAAGTTAGAGAATAATAAGCCCCAATGGGGCAACAGCTGCATCCAATGCACCGCATGTTTAAACTGGTGTCCTGTGAAGGCAGTGCAATTTGGCAGAAACACTGTTAAAAGGGAAAGATACACTCATCCCAAAATAAGTGTTAATGAAATGTATTAAGATAATTATTTTACTTATAAATGGCTTAACTTAGCCATGGAGGTAAGTATATGAAGTTCTTAGGTATTAATTTCAGCTATAGAAGGAATGGTAACTATGCTAATTGGTTTGAAAAAGAAAATAGTTGACAATATCTACTCCATTGTATAGCATTATAATTAATAGATATTTATTAGTGCTATGTGCACTACGCACTACACAACGATGTGTAGTATAAAAGGCAGTGAAGCTTCTTTGGACATTTATCCTAAGGAGCTTTTTTTGATATAGAGGGGTGAGAAAATGGATGAACACAAACAGAGAATAATACAGGAATATGTGCCGGGTAAACAGGTAACACTGGCTCATTTAATTGCAAATCCAGACCCTGATGTATATAAAAAATTAGGGCTTATAGATGAATATAGAGGAGCGCTTGGAATACTTACAATAACACCAAGTGAGGCAACAATTATAGCTGCTGATGTTGCAGTTAAAGCCTCAGGTGTAGAAATAGGATTTATAGATAGATTTAGCGGCTCCCTTGTAATAGTTGGAGATGTTGCAAGTGTAGAATCTGCACTTATTAAAGTTATGGACGTGCTTACAAAGGTTTTGAACTTTTCTGCTGCAAAAATAACGAGATCCTAGGTGATATGATGAAAAGAATAATATTAATAGGCCCGATAGGTTGTGGTAAAACTACATTGAGACAGGAGATTCAAAAGACCACAAAAAGTTACAAGAAAACTCAGACTATTGAATACTTTCATGATATAATAGATACACCGGGAGAATACATAGAAAACAGAAATTATTATAGTGCACTTATAGTGTCATCAGTAGACTGTGATGTAATAGGACTCACTTTTGATTGCAGCAGGAAATACTACCCTCTCCCACCGAATATTGGCCCCATCTTTTTAAAACCGGTTATAGGAATAGTCACTAAAGTAGATTTATGCAATGAAGAAGATTTAAAAATAGCAGAGCAAAGGCTAAAAATATCTGGAGCTGAAAGAATATTTAAAGTAAGCTCTAAAACTGGACAAGGAATAGAAGAGCTCAGAGAATATTTGTATAAATAGAAAGTTAGCTGTAATCTAATATATTTTGGTAAGGGGGATTACTATGACTAATACTATAGTAATAGCCGATGATGAGCCTATTACTATGATGGACATAAAAGAAATTTTAATAGAGGCTAAATACAATGTGGTAGGTGAAGCCCCAGATGGATTTGATGCTGTTGAGCTATGCCGAAAGTTTAAACCAGATTTAGTGATAATGGATATAAAAATGCCTCTTTTAGGTGGGCTTAAAGCAGCAGAAATAATAATAAGTGAGGATTTAGCTAAAGCAGTGCTTTTGCTTACAGCATACAGCAGCAAAGAGTTTATTGAACAGGCAAAAAAGGCAGGGGTTATGGGATATCTTGTAAAACCTGTTTCTGAGAAGTCGTTGCTCCCTGCAGTTGAGATAGCAATACATAAAGGTAATGAAATAGCACAGATGAAAAGTGATGCAGAAGGTGCTAAGGGAAAATTAGAGGATAGAAAAATTATTGACAGGGCTAAGGGAATCTTAATGGATACATATGGCATACCAGAGAATGAAGCCTACAATAGAATTAGAAAATTAAGCATGGATAAAAGATGTACAATGAAGCAGATTGCATCTGCAATAATTACGGACAACTAAGCATTAAAGCCATAGGTGATTTATAATGATTAAAAAGTTATGCAAAGAGTATACTAGTTTATCTGATGAAGATATAAAAAGGATTGAAGAAATAGCTGCAACTCTTTCTAATGTATCAGAATTAGTAATGGCAGATATTTTTATAGATTGTATAACCAAAGATGGAGATGCAGCCATTGTAGTTGCAGAGGCAAGGCCATCTAATAATAGATCCTTATACAAATGCAGTGTAGTTGGGGAATTAGCACTACATGAAAATGAGCCTGCTGTTATGAGGACTCTAAAAGTTGGTATGACTACAAGGGATTTAAAGGCAGTAACCCAAGAGAATATAACTGTTAAACAAGATGTTGTTCCAATAAAAAATGACTCTGGGAAAGTAATTGGAGCATTCATTATGGAAAAGGATATAACAGATAATATTAACAAGACTAAGCAGATTGAGATGCTGTCTGAAACAACTGAGCAGCTTACTCAAACCATTTTATCTTTAACAAATGATGAAAATATTATAACGGATTATTTAAATGATGCTTTAATTGTTTTTGATGCAAATGGGGTTGTTGTATATAGAAATTCTGCAGCAGAGGATTTATATAAAGAAATAGGCTATGAGGATGACATTATAGGAATGAGCTTTGATAATTTAACGTTAAGTTCTCACACATTTGATGATGTTATAAAAAGGCAAAGCATATTTGTTTCAGAATCTGATGCAGGAAAGTATATACTGCAAATTAAATATATAGTAGCAGAAGATATTAAAGATATACTAGGCTTAGCAGTAAGATTAATAGTTATAATAAAGGATATAACAGAGGTTAAACAAAAGGAAAAAGAGCTTATTTTAAAGTCTGTAGCCATAAAAGAGATACACCATAGGGTGAAGAACAATCTTCAGACAATAGCAAGCCTGCTTAGACTTCAAGCAAGGCGGACACAAGATAACTTTACAAAGATTGCCTTAAATGAGAGCATAAGCAGGATAATGAGCATAGCAGTAACCCATGAGATGCTTGCTCAAAATGGGGTAGATGATGTTGATATTAAAAATGTTATTACAAGAATAGTAGATGGGGCGGAATATTATTCTACTATTCCAAATAATAATATTAATATAAAGGTTTTAGGGGATAGTATAATAATTGATTCTGACAAGGCAACATCTATAGGTCTTGTGGTAAATGAGCTTATACAGAACTCATTTAAACATGGCTTTTTTAGAAGAGATGGTGGAAATATTGAAGTTTCCATACAAAAAGGAAGGGCTTATTCTACCATATCTGTTATTGATGATGGCACAGGGTTTGATATAAATTTGGTGGAGCAGGGAAGCTTAGGACTTAGCATTGTAAAAAGTATAGTTAAAGATAAGCTTCATGGAAACATAAATATTGAGTCTTCAGAAAATGGTACTAAGGTTATATTTGATTTTTTATGTTAGAAAATAAATGCAAATAAACACAAAGATGTGTTTATAGTTTGAAAGGCAAAGGAGCCAAATAGATATATTTTATATATCTATTTGGCTCCTTTTTGTATATATAGGCCTAGGGCGGGAGGCGAAATGGTTTGGAAGAGGGCATACTAAGCGTTGGAATAGATATAGGAACTTCAACTACTCAGGTTATATTTAGCAGATTAGTCATTGAGAACACATCATCTCTTGGTTCGATCCCAAATATAAAAATAGTGGACAAACAGGTGGCCTATAAAAGCAGCATATATTTTACTCCATTTAAATCAGAAGATGAGATAGATGGGCCTAAAATAAGAGATATTTTGGAGGAAGGATATAAAGAGTTTGGAGTAAGCCCCTCTGACATAAAAACTGGGGCAGTAATTATAACTGGTGAAGCTGCGGGAAAATCTAATTCAAGTCAAATACTGCAGAGCATAAGCAATCTTGCAGGAGATTTTGTAGTATCTACGGCAGGGCCTGATCTTGAATCTATAATAGCTGGGAGGGGCTCTGGCGCAGAATATATATCAAAGAAGGATGGAAAGACTGTAGCCAATTTAGATATAGGTGGGGGAACAACAAATATTGCAGTATTTAAATGCGGAGAGGTTATAGATACAGGCTGCCTTAACATAGGGGGCAGGCTTATAAAAATTAACAGTGATAAAAGAATTACATATATGTCCCCTGAAATTAAGTCCATGTCAAAAGACATGGGTATAGATGTATATGAGGGGATGGATTTTTGCAAAGACAAGGTACAGAAAATAGTCGAAACAATGGTTTACACATTAGAAGAAGCAGTAGGGATTAGAAAAGAAAGCAATCTATTAAAAAAGCTTACTTTAAACCATGGCCTCAAATTAAACTATGACATAGATTATATAGTTTTTTCTGGAGGGGTTGCTGATTATATATATGATAAGGATTATGATGATTTGCTAAGATACGGGGATATAGGAATAATACTAGGACAAAGTATAAAAAGGTCTAACCTAAATAAAAAAATACAGGTTATAAAGCCTTATGAAACTATAGGGGCTACAGTTGTAGGGGCGGGATCTCATACCACAGAGATAAGCGGAAGCACCATAAATTATTCAAAGGATATATTCCCACTAAAAAATATACCAATACTTAGAATACCAGATGAAGGCTTTAATAAAGGCTTATCTCAAGCTATAGATGAAAGGCTTAAATGGTTTTTACTAGAGACTCGGATTCAGCAGGTTGCATTGTCGATAAAGGGGCTAAAGAATCCAAGCTTTACACAGGTTCAGGAAATAGCCAAAAGCATTATAGAAGGCATGGATGAATCTTTAAAACAGGGTATACCATTAGTTGTAATAGTTGAAAATGATATGGCAAAGGTTTTAGGACAAACAATGCTAAATCAGCTTAAAAATAAAATAGATGTGGATGTAGTATGCATTGACAATATAAGTGTTAAAAATGGCGACTTTATAGATATAGGAAGTCCGCTATTAAATGGAGGAGTGGTTCCAGTGGTAATTAAGACACTCATATTTAGTCAATGTGAGCAGTGAGGAGGAGAATCTATGATACTCAAAACAAGGCTTATGGGAGTGGTGTATCAGTTTAATTCAGTAAAAGAGGTACTCGCAAAGGCCAATGAGGAAAAATCAGGGGACAGACTTGCAGGTATAATTGCGGATTCTGTAGCTGAAAGAATAGCAGCCAAGATAGTTTTAAGTGAGCTTACATTATCAGATTTAAGGAATAACCCTGTAGTCCCTTATGAGGATGATGAAGTTACAAGGATAATACAAGATAGTGTTAATGAGAAGATGTATGAAGAAATAAAGAACTGGACCGTAGCAGAATTTAGGAACTGGATACTTGATTATAATACATCAGGAAATGACATAAGAAGGATAAGCAGAGGGCTAACAAGTGAAATGGTGGCAGCAGTTACAAAGCTTATGTCAAATATGGATTTAATATATGGTGCAAATAAAATAAGAGTAACTGCCCACTGCAATACAACCATAGGAATCCCAGGGACTTTATCTTCTAGGCTTCAGCCAAACCATCCAACAGATAATATAGATGGTATTTTAGCATCTACAATGGAGGGTTTAGCATATGGGTCTGGAGATGCAGTAATTGGGCTTAATCCTGTTGATGATACCGTGGATAGTGTAGCTAGAATACTAAAAAGCTTAGATGAGTTTAAAAAAAAGTGGGAGATACCTACACAAATATGCGTGCTTTCCCATGTTACAACTCAAATGGAAGCTATAAAAAAAGGCGCACCCACGGATTTAATATTCCAAAGCATTGCTGGAACACAAAAAGGAAACGAGGCATTTGGAATAAGTGGAGAGCTTATAGAAGAAGCAATGAACATGGCTTTAAAATATGGTACTGCAGCAGGACCTTCCGTAATGTATTTTGAAACAGGACAAGGTTCAGAGCTATCATCAGATTCTCATAATGGAGCTGACCAGGTAACCCTAGAGGCAAGATGCTATGGGTTTGCTAAAAAGTACAATCCATTTCTTGTAAATACAGTTGTAGGGTTTATAGGACCTGAATATTTATATGACAGCAAACAGGTTATAAGAGCAGGTCTTGAAGATCACTTTATGGGAAAGCTGACTGGGGTTCCTATGGGCTGTGATGCTTGCTATACCAATCATATGAAGGCTGACCAAAATGACATAGAAAATTTAATGATACTGCTTACCAATGCTGGATGCAATTATTTTATAGGTGTTCCTCATGGAGATGATGTAATGCTAAACTACCAAACAACAGGGTATCATGACACGGCTACAGTAAGGGAACTTTTAGGGCTTAGGCCTATTAGGGAATTTGAGATATGGCTTGAAAAAATGGGAATCATGGAAGATGGAAAACTTACTGACAAATCTGGTGATGCATCCATATTTTTAAGGTGAGGTGAGGCATATGCTATCTGAAAGTGAAATAAGAAGTATAGTTGAAAAGGTAATAATAGAAATGGGAAAGGAGCCTTTACATAAAGAGGAGAGCCAAGTTGAAACTTTAGAGAATCTACCTGATATAGCGGATATAAATATAAAAAAGCAGGTTTTAGTTCCAAATCCTAAAAATGCTGAAGGACTTTATAGAATAAAAGAGATAACCCCTGCAAGAATCGGAATTTGGAGGGCGGGACCAAGATATAAAACTGAAACTATTTTAAGATTTAGGGCGGACCATGCATCTGCAATAGATGCTGTTTTTACAAATGTTTCAGATGAATTTATTAAAAAGATGGGTATCTTTTCAGTAAAAACAATGTGCAATGATAAGGACGAACACCTAACAAGGCCAGACCTTGGGAGAAGATTTGACGAAGATACCATGGGCATTATAAAAGAAAAATGTATTCAAAAGCCTCAGGTGCAAATATATATATCCGATGGGCTTAGTTCTTCAGCAATAGAAGCAAATGCCATGGATACATATCTATCCATGGTGCAAGGCCTCGAGGGTTATGGAATAAAAGTAGGAACGCCGTTTTTTGTAAAGTATGGCAGATGCCCTGCAATGGATGTTATATCAGAGATAACCTCTGCAGATGTAACTTGTGTACTAATAGGGGAGAGGCCTGGGCTTGTTACAAGTGAAAGCATGAGTGCTTATATAGCATATAAAGCAACTGTAGGAATGAAAGAGGCAAGAAGGACAGTTGTTTCAAATATACACAGGGGAGGAACCCCGGCCGTAGAAGCTGGTGCATATATAGCAGATATTATAAAAATAATGCTTGATAAAAAGGCAAGTGGAATAGACTTAAAACTATAGATTGGGGGATAAAGATGATAAATAGTGAAATAAAAGCAAAAGTTTTAAGTGCAGTAATAATCCCCAACCTAGATAGATACATTATAGATGCACTTGATATAAAGCCTAATAAAAGGAGCATTGGAATTATTACTGCAGACAGCGATGATGTTACATACGCAGCCCTTGATGAGGCAACTAAAAAGGCAGATGTTGAGGTTGTGTATGCAGAATCTAACTATGCAGGATCAAAAAATGCAAGCACTAAATTAGCGGGCGAGATTATAGGGATAATCGCAGGGCCAGACCCTGCTGAGGTAAGGGCAGGCCTTGATGCCTGTGTAAGCTATATTGAAAATGATGCGTTTTTTATAAGTGCTAATGAAGATGATTCAATCGTATATTTTGCTCATTGCATATCAAGGACTGGAAGCTATCTTTCAAATGTGGCAGGGATAAAAGAAGGAGAAGCCCTTGCATATTTAATTGCACCACCACTTGAGTCTATATATGGCCTTGATGCAGCACTTAAAGCTGCAGATGTCAGACTTGCCGCGTTTTATGCCCCTCCAAGCAGAACTAACTTTGGAGGAGGGCTTTTAACGGGAAGCCAGTCAGCATGCAATGCCGCATGCAATGCCTTTGCAGAGGCTGTTATGTATATAGCAAATAATCCAACTAAATATTAAAGGCAGGCGGTTTAGTTTGAGAATAATTACTGAGATTGAACTTAGAGATTTATATAAAAAAGAACCATTCGAAACATACAAATTACCTCCTTCAGTAAAAATAACCCCGGCAGGGAGACAATTTCTAAATGATAGAAGGATAAAGATTATAGAACAAGACTCAAAAGAATGTAAAAAGGAAGGCTATTTAATTTTAGATACGGGGGAGATGATTAAAGAAAAGCCTGAGGAGATGACTCACACTAAAGGAAATAGCCTTGTTCTTAAAAATGATAATAGGATTAAATTTAGAGGAAAGATTGATTCTTTTGAAGCTATTTTAATTAAGACCATAACAACATTTAGAGATGAAGGATACTTAGGGTTAGCCGATGATTTGATAATAATATTTGAATATACAAAAAGATTATTAAGAGCTGAAGTACTTGATGAACCATTGCCTTTTATAGACTATAAGGGGTTAACACAAGATGAAATAAGAGAGTATTCTCACCACCCTGAAAAGTATCTTGGGGTTAAACATTTTGTGCCAGATCCAAAGTATGGATGGGCTATGGCGGATATAAACATACTTAGAACAAAGGCGAGAGAGCTTGAGATTGCAGGAATAGATGCTTTTTATAATGGAGAAAAACGCGAGGTTGAAAGAGAAGATATAATACTTGCTCTAAATAGAATAAGCAGCATTTTATATATTATTATGTGTAAATATCTAAAAGGGGATTATGATTTGTGATTCTATGGATATAAGGGGTGGTTATTATGATAATGGGTAAAGTTATAAATAACATTTGGTCAACAAAAAAGGATGAATCATTAATTGGATGCAAACTTATGGCTGTAAGCATACTAGGGGGAAAAGACGACGGAAAAGTAATAGTAGCAGTTGATATGATAGGGGCGGGAATAGGAGAAAAAGTCATAGTATCTCAAGGAAGCTCTGCAAGGAAGATGGCAAATTTAAAAGATGCACCAATTGATGCAACAATTGTAGGAATCATAGATGAGGACTGTATGTAAGGGGGGAGGAATGTGAATTACAAAAAGGAAGTTTTTGTAGAGCATATTAAAAATGCAGGCGTTGTTGGGGCAGGGGGAGCAGGGTTTCCTACCCATGTAAAAGTAGATGCTAAAGCAGACTATGTAATACTAAATGCTGCAGAATGTGAACCCCTCCTTAGGGTTGACCAACAGCTTATTGATTTATATGCAGATGAAATAATAGAAGGGCTTAGTATTATTACTAAAGTAGTAGGTGCTAAAAAGGCATTTATAGGTATTAAGGGTAAACATTCTGCCGTTATTTCAAATTTATCAAAGAAAATAGAGGGTAAAAATAAAATAGAAATTTTTCAGCTTGAGGACTTTTATCCAGCAGGAGATGAACAAATTTTAGTTTACGAGATTACAAAAAGAGTGGTACCAGAGGCATCCATACCTCTTAAAGTAGGCTGCATAGTAATAAATGTGGAAACAGTTTTAAATATATTTAATAGTTTAAATGAAATACCAGTAACTCACACATTTGTAACTATAGCGGGGGAGGTGGATAAGCCTTCTACATTTAAACTTCCAATTGGTATAACAATTAGAGAGGCATTAGAATTAGCAGGCATAAAAGATGGGGAGGATTTAAGTATTATAGAGGGAGGCCCCATGATGGGAGATTTAATTTTAGATTGGGAGAAGCCAATTACAAAGACAACTAAAGGCTTAATTGCTCTTAAATCGGATTCATATATTATAAATAAAAAAAGGATAAATGAGGATCAGGCTTTAAGGATGTCAAAGGCGGCTTGTCTCCAGTGTAGGATGTGTACCGATATGTGCCCTAGATATCTTTTAGGACATAAAATGTACCCTCATCTTACAATGAGAAAATCCAATTATGATAGAAAAGGTACACAAGGGGCAGAAATAGCCTATCTTTGCAGTGAATGTGCTGTTTGTGAGTTGTATGCATGTCCCGCAGGACTTTCTCCAAGATTAATAAACATTCACTATAAGAAAAAGCTTAATGAAAATGGAGAGAAATATATATCATCTAATGAAGAGCCCCATGCCAAACATTTAATGGATTACAGAAAGGTTCCTGTTAAAAGATTGATTTCAAGGCTTGGACTAGATAATTATGATGTTGATGCACCATTATATGATATAGATTATAAACCTAAAGTTGTAAATATACCTCTAAAGCAGCATATTGGACGGGCTTCAATCCCTATAGTTGAAATAGGACAAAATGTTATAAAGGGGGAGTTAATTGGAGATATACCAAAAGATTCTCTTGGAGCCAAGGTTCATTCTAGCATTGATGGGAAAGTAGTTCAGATATCAGATGTAATTACTATAGAGGGTATTTAGTGTAGGAGGAGAAAAATGATGGGGGAAAATTCAATAGGACTTATAGAACTTACAAGCATAGCAAAGGGAATAGAAACTGCAGATATAATGCTAAAGACGGCAAATGTAGAACTGCTTGTTTCAACACCTGTTTGTCCGGGGAAATATTTTGTACTTGTACATGGTGATGTGGCATCTGTAGAAAACTCAATAAAAGCTGGGATTGAGATAGGCGGCGAATATGTTGTAGATGAATTTATAATTCCTAATGTTCATCCTTCAATATATCCTGCAATTACTTCCACAGTCCCAATCAATCAGGTGGCAGCCCTTGGTATATTAGAATCCTTTACAATAGCTTCAATGATTATTGCTGCTGATGCAGCACTGAAGACAGCTAGCGTTGATGCCATTGAGCTTAGGCTTGGGACGGGAATAGGAGGTAAATCCTACTTTATTATGACTGGAGATGTTGCATCCGTAGAAGAAGCAGTTCAAGTAGGGGCGCAGAAGGCTATAGAAAAAGGCTTTTTAGTTGAAAAGGTAGTAATACCCTCCCCAGATAAAGACTTATATAAATTCATTATTTAGATTCCTATTTGGAGGTGAGGAAAATGAAAAAGCTAATAAGTCAGGAAGATATAAAAAAAGCCTTTAAGGATAAAAAAAGCACAATAATTATTGATGATGATACAATAATTACCCCATCAGCAAGAGACGCTGCTAGAGAATATAAAATACAGTTTAAAAAAGAATCTGAACATATATGCAGTCATAAGGAAAGTATGTGCAATGGTGAAGATAAAGAAGTTGATATAGATGTTATATATCGCATTGTAAAGGAGGTATTAGAGGAAACTTAGAGCATAGGCATTTCGTTTCGGGGGAGCAAAAGTCAATCAATATACTCAATTTAAGGATTAAAAGTAAATGGGGAGGTGATATTTTGGCTATACATGATGCAGATCTTATATCTATACAAGAGGCAAGGTGCCTTGCAAGGGAAGCAAAAGCTGCTCAGCAAGTTTTTGCAGGATTTACTGAAGATAAAGTAGATAGTATTTTAAAGAATATGGTAAAGGCAGCTTTGGATAATACGGAAGAGTTAGCAAGGATGGCGGTAGCTGAGACAGGCTTTGGCAAAGTAGAGGATAAGATAATTAAAAACAAGTTTGCATCTATTAATCTTTATGAATATATAAAGGATATGAAAACTATAGGAATAATTAGGGAAGATGAAAAAAAAGGAATAATAGAAATAGCAGAACCTGTAGGTGTTCTGCTTGGAATTGTACCATCTACAAATCCTACATCAACAGCAATATATAAATCAATAATAGCACTTAAAGCAAGAGATGGCATAGTATTTTCCCCTCATCCTTCAGCACTTAAATGTACCTATGAAGCAGCAAGGCTTATGGCAGAGGCAGCCACCGAGGCAGGGGCTCCTAAAGGATTAATTGGGTGCATAAAAAGGCCTTCAATGGAGGCAACAAGCGAACTTATGAGGATGCCAGAGATAGCCATGATAATTGCTACAGGTGGATCTAGCATGGTTAAGGCATCCTATAGTGCAGGCAAGCCTGCTTTAGGGGTTGGGCCTGGCAATGTGCCTGCATATATAGAAAAGACTGCAGATATAAAAGAGGCTGTAAGAGATATAATAGCCAGCAAAAGCTTTGACTATGGTACAATTTGTGCTTCTGAGCAGTCTGTAGTGGTTGATGAATGTATAAAAGATGAGGTGGTTGAGGAGTTTAAAAAGCAGGGCGCGTATTTTATGAATGAAGGGGAAATAGAAAAACTAGGCGATGTACTCTTTACAAAGGGACATGCCATGAATGCAGAATTTGTAGGAAGAAGCCCTAAAGAGATTGCTAAAAAAGCAGGACTTAATATACCGAATAATACATCTGTGCTTATAGGCTTTCAAGAAGGTGTGGGGAAAGACTATCCCCTCTCCTTTGAGAAGCTAACAACTGTTTTAGGTTTTTACACTGCTAAGGATTGGGTAGAAGCTTGTGATATATGCATAAGGCTTATAAACAATGGAGGCATAGGTCATAGCCTTTCAATACACACAGAAGATAAGGACATGGTACTTAAGTTTGCAGTAAAGCCAGTTTTCAGGATACTTGTAAATACTCCTTCAAGCCTTGGAGGAGTAGGCGCAACAACAGGTCTTGCTCCTTCGTTTACATTAGGATGTGGAGCCTGGGGGGGAAGCAGTACATCCGATAATGTAACTCCAATGCACCTTATAAATATAAAAAGAGTAGCTTATGCCATAAGGGATGTAAACAGCATAATACCTATAGATAAAATGCCAATACCACAAAAGACTGTTACTGATGAGCAAATAGACATTATAGTAAAAAGAGTAATAAATGCTATTAGTGTTAACAAAGATAAATCAGGTGACGGATATGGAAATTGATGATGTTGTAAGAAAGGTAATATTGGCTCTAGAGAGGGATGGGTATTATGTAAAGGGGGGAAGCAGTATTCCTGTAGGTGTTTCAAATAGACACATTCATTTATCAAAACAGCATATCGGGGAGCTATTTGGGGAGAATTATGCCCTTACAAAGATGAAAGATTTATCTCAGCCTAACCAGTATGCATGCCAAGAATGTGTGACATTAGTTGGACCTAAAGGAACCATTGAGAATATAAGGATTTTAGGGCCTGAGAGGGCAAATACACAAGTAGAAATACTTGCATCAGATTGTTTTAAAGTTGGAATAGAAGCAGCGGTAAGAGAATCAGGAAATATAAAGGATACTTCAGGGGCTGCAATTGTTGGCCCAAAGGGCTGCATACAACTTAAAGAAGGCGTAATAGTTGCAGCAAGACATATACACATGAATGTACAAGATGCTAAAAGGTTTGGATGTATGGATGGAGATTATGTAAAGGTTGAATTTGGTGGAATCAGGGGAGGGAGGTTTGATAACGTACTTGTGAGGGTATCGGATATGTATAGGTTGGACTTTCATATAGATATTGATGAGGCCAACTGCTTTGGGATAAAAAATAAAGACCTAGTAAAAATTATAAGATAAAGGGAGGATTTATAATGAGTATAACTGAAGCATTAGGAATGATAGAAACTAAAGGCCTTGTTGGTTCAATAGAGGCTGCAGATGCCATGGTAAAGGCTGCAAATGTGCGTCTCATAGGAAAGGTTCATGTAGGAGGGGGTCTTGTAACTGTTATGGTAAAAGGAGATGTTGGAGCCGTAAAAGCTGCAACTGATGCAGGCGCAGCTGCAGCCCAAAGGGTTGGAGAGCTTGTTTCTGTACATGTTATACCAAGACCACATAGCGATGTAGAGATGATTCTGCCTAAATTGGAGGGATAGGTAAAAAGTAAGAGGAATATTCTGGGGATATATGTGTGATGCATATCCCTAGGACCTTAAGGGAATAATTAAATATGTTGACTTTTGATATTAGAGGATATAGAATATTGTTAATAGTCATTAGCTACAGATATTTCAGAAAATATAATATGAGTGTACAATGATGTACATTGAAAATTGCAATGAAGCTTCTTGGTATTATACCTTAAGGAGCTTTTGTTTTTTGTAAGTAGCTTATAATTTGCCATCAAAGGCATAATTATATAGAAATCTATAAGGGGGAAACTTTATGTTAAAAAGAAAAGGTAGAGTCATACTAGTTATAAGTTTGATTATAACTACATTCCTAATTTCAACCCTAAGTGGATGTGAGAAAAAGCCAAAAGACGCAGATAATAAGGGGGATGGAGAAAAGCAAACTCAAGAGGGGCCAACCAAAGAGAATGTTGCAAAAGAAGGAAAACTTGTAACATATGGTATGCCTGATGAATGGGCAAACTATGGCGAGATATTTAAAAAGTATTGTGACGAGTATGGTATAACACACCAAGATACTGATATGACAAGCGCCGAAGAACTTGCAAAGTTTAAGGCAGAGCAGAATAATCCTGTTGCAGACCTTGGTGATGTAGGTATGACATTTGGTAATGTTGCAAAATCCGAGGGGGTTGTACAGCCTTATAAAAACAAATATTGGGGTGAGGTTCCTGAGTGGGCAAAAGACCCTGATGGGTGTTGGACGGGAGCTTATACCGGTTCAATTGCATTTCTTGTTAACAAAAAACTTGTAAAAGAGGTTCCTAAGTCTTGGGCAGATCTATTAAACCCTGATTACAAAAATGCCATAGTAACAGGTGATATGCTAAAGGCTGCTCAATCACAAAATGCATTACTTGCAGCAGCATTTGCTTTAGGCGGAGACGAAACTAACCTAAAACCTGCTATAGAATACTTTGCAAAGCTTAAAAAGATGGGAAATCTAAAAGCTATAGATAATAGAATAGGGGATTTCCAAAAGGGCGAAATACCTGTAGGAATTCTTTGGGATTTTAATGCACTTAGCTATAAAGCAAAGATGCCAAACCCAGATGATTATGAAGTTATAATACCAAGTGATGGAACAGTTGTAAGCGCATATGTTTCAGTAATTAATAAATGGGCTCCACACTCTAATGCAGCAAAAGCATTCCAAGACTATGTATTTAGTGATGAAGGGCAAATACTACTTGCAAAAGGATACACAAGACCAATAAGGAAGGTAACACTTCCAGATGACATAGCTAAAGCATTGATTCCTGATGAACAATATAAGTCTGCAAAGTCTATTAAAGATTTCAGTGCCTGGGAGAAAAGCGTTAAGGAGATTCCAGATTTATGGAGAGACGAAGTTTTAGCTCAATAGGCCAGGAAATACGAAAGAGGGGCCTTTTATGGCTCCCTTTCGTACTTTTAGTAATATTAGTACTTTTTTTTGAAATATTACCGGCACTGTTTATCCTATTTAATAGTTTTAAAAGCGATGCAGGCTTTACTATGTCAAACTATGTAACAGCATTAACTAAAAAGTATTATATTTCATCACTAAAAAACAGTATTATTGTATCTGCCGTATCTGCAGTAATAGGCCTTTTTATAGGAACATTAGCAGCACTTTGCTTAAAATCCTTAAACAAAGAAAGTGCTGAAAAAAACGTGACTATTATAAATATGACAACAAATTTTGCGGGAGTGCCTTTAGCCTTTGGATATATTATTCTTCTGGGCACAAGTGGACTGTTTACTATATTTTTAAAACAGAATTTTGGTATTGATATATATGCCGCAGGGTTTAATCTATTTTCTTGGACGGGGATAACTTTGGTGTATATATATTTTCAGGTGCCTCTTGCCATAATGTTAATGTACCCAGCTGTTGACGAAATAAAGGATGATACAAAAGAAGCTGCGTACGTACTTGGTGCTAGCAGGCGAAAGTTTTGGTATAAGATTGGACTACCAGTGCTTGTGCCATCTCTTGTAGGAAGTTTTAGCATTTTATTTGCAAATGCACTTGGAGCTTATGCAACTGCATATGCCCTTGTTAATGCGAATCATAACCTGCTCTCCATAACCATAGCAGGACTTGTATCAGGAGATATTACAATGAACCCCTCCCTAGCTAGTGCACTTGCAGTACTTATGGGTATAGTGCTTATATTGTCTATGGTAATCAACGGAAGGATAACCAAGCGGAAATACTAGACTTAAATGAAAATCAATATAAGAACTAATATTTAATATAGTTGGAGGCGGTGTTTGTGAAAAAGAATGTAAAACAAAAGATTTTTTTAACACTGGTAATGATATATTTGTTCATTCCGGTAGTTGCTACCATTTTATTTTCATTAGCTACAAAATGGGATTCAACGGTTTTGCCTGAGGGGTATACTCTCAAGTGTTACGCAACCCTTTTTTCAGATCAAAGGTTTATTATGTCTCTTTTAAGAACAATAAATGTAAGTATAATAACTGCAGTTGTATCTGTGGTTATACTTGTACCTTGTATTTACATGACTGTGGTTTATTATAAGCGTTTAGAGAAGTTATTTGAACTATTTTCAATAATACCTTTTGTGCTGCCAGGTGTAATACTTGCCGTAGGGCTTATACAACTCTACTCAAATGCTTTTATAAATATTACTGGTACTGTTTGGATACTACTTGGCTCATATTTTATTTTATGCCTGCCATATATGTATCAAACAATAAGAAACAGCTTTAGAGCTATAGACGCTTTAAAGCTCACTGAAGCAGCATTAATACTTGGATGTAATGAATTTCAGGCATTTTTTAAGGTAGTGCTTCCTAATGTATTAAAGGGGATAATATCTGCAGTACTTCTTACAATATCCATACTTTTTGGAGAGTTTGTATTAGTTAATTTGCTTGTTGGAGGAAATTATGAAACAGTACAGATGTACTTGTTTAAAACCCTGTATGCTGATGGACATCTAGCTAGTGCAGTAGTTACAGTCTACCTAATGATTGTACTTATACTATCTTATATAACAATAAAACTTACAGGTAAGAAAAAAGAAACTGTGAAGGAAACGGAGGCATAGATGCTATGAGCTATATTGCTATTAATGATATAAATAAATCTTTTGGAAGTCTTAAGGCACTTTCTGATATAAATATATCTATAGAGAAAGGGCAGTTAGTGTCCTTACTTGGGCCTTCAGGTTGTGGGAAAAGTACTCTTCTTAGGATTATTGCTGGTCTTGAAACATCAGATAGAGGGGTTATATATGTAGATGGGAAAGACATAAGCGGAATACCTGTAAATAAAAGGAACATGGGAATGGTTTTTCAGTCCTATTCCTTATTTCCCAACTTAAATGCGGAGGAGAATATTGCCTTTGGACTTAAGCTTAAGAAACTGCCAAAGGATGAAATAGATAAAAGAGTTAAGGACATTATTGAGCTTGTTGAACTTACAGGAAGAGAAAAACATTACCCTAACCAGCTTTCAGGAGGACAGCAGCAAAGGGTTGCTCTTGCAAGAGCATTAGTAGTAAACCCTGAAGTATTGCTCCTTGATGAGCCTTTAAGTGCATTAGACGCAAAGATAAGGGTAAGCTTAAGGCAAATGATAAGAGATATTCAGCAGAAACTTCATATAACAACTATATTTGTAACTCATGATCAAGAAGAGGCCTTATCAATATCTGATGAAATATTTATAATGGAAAATGGATATATGGTACAAAAAGGGACCCCTGAAGAGATATATTCTAACCCTAAAACTGAATTTGTAGCAGGATTTTTAGGCACGTTTAACTCCTTTGAACCAGACTTTTTAAAGGAAAAAGGCTCAGATAAAAAAATATTTGTAAGGCCTGAGCACATAGGCATAGTTCATATAAATGACTGCAAAGATACTACTGGCCTTTATAAAGGGAAAATAAATGAACTATACTTTTTAGGGAACGTAGTAAGAATAAGCGTACTCGTAGATAACAAGGTTGTGCTTGTAGACAGCCTTAACAAAGATATAGTAAATTTAAAAAAAGGAGCAGAGGTTTACTTAAAAATCGATAAGGATAAATATATATATATTGGATAGATTTTAATTTTGTTTTAAGCCATACTATATAAAGAAGGTGCCTATAGTGCAAATTTGGGCACCTTCTTTATTTATATTTGGTAAGTAAAGAAAATCTAAGGTAAGTCTATCTGTAACACTGTATAAGCCTTTAATTCTGCGTTTTCAAACTAAATTCGCTCCTGTTGATTTTAAGGACTTAATTTAGTATAATAATTAAATGGAGAGGTGTCCGAGCGGTTTAAGGTGGCAGTCTCGAAAACTGCTGCACCTGATGGGTGCCGGGAGTTCGAATCTCCCCCTCTCCGCCATGAGCTTTAAATTCACTTACAAAGTTCAAGTCTACTAAATTTATCTAAATTGATTATGCGATTGCAAGCATTTGCTATGTATGGATCATGTGATACAATCACTATTGTTTTTCCTTCTTTGTTTAATTTGCGCAATATATCTATCATAGCATCCCTATTCTGAACATCTAAAGAACCAGTTGGCTCGTCTGCCAATATAAGATCACAATCTTTTAACAGTATTCGGGCTAAGGCTACACGTTGCTGCTCACCGCCAGAGAGCTTATATATCTTCTCGTTTAATGAAACATCCAAATGTAGTTCTTCTAAAACATCTTGTTTCCTTTGGTGCCATTTGCTTTTTGATAACTTAGAATTAATATGTGCTATATCTAAATTATAATCAACTGTTTTATCGTCAATCAGTGCGAAATTCTGAAACAAAAAGCCTATTTTATTCCTTAATATAGTCTTGGCAATTTTAGAATTTGGTTTTATATCTTTGTATTGAAAAAGATTAATCACTCCTGAATCAGGGGTTTCCAACAATCCCATCATATAAAGCAAAGTTGATTTTCCTGCACCGCTTTTTCCAGTAATGCATACAAGTTCATTATCCTCTATACTAAGATTAAAGTTTTTTATTACAGATTTTTTTCCATAAGATTTAGTAACATTGATTAACTGGCAAGTTTCTATTTTAGACACCTCCCTTTAGAATTTGAGACATATTTCTCTTTTCGAAATATATAATAAATAAATTTAGGATTATAGATTCAATTATAAATTTCAAGCCAAATATATAATAAAAGTTTCTTTTTACTAATAACACACATAGTATAAACTCTACTAAATTTGTTAAGATGAGTAATTGGAGGATATGGGAGTACCTTTCAAAATAGTTATATCCAAATGCTTTTTTTATAAAATATTCGTATGTGTTTTTTTGAAAGAAAAGATATACATTTTGAATTATGAGTATAAACATTACTATAACAATTCCAATCAAAATAATCTTTATTAAGTTAGCAGCCATTTTTAATGAGTTTATTTCTTTCATAACAAGCTCATTTGGCTTAACTAAATGTGAAAGATTATCATCAATTTTATATTCTTTAAGCTTTTCAACCAATTTTGCATAAGTTTGTTCTGTGTCTGAATTTATTAGTTTTATAAATATTGTTTGATTGTCAGAAGTAGCATAATATCTATCTGGAACTAATGAATTTGCTTCAGTCATTACTTGAATAATTGGGTCGGTGATAAGATTGTTATTATAGGGGGAAACATTCATGTTAAATGAAAATATTTGTTGGTCAGATTTAGTATAGATGAAAATAATATTTTTGCTTTCATCTTTTGGGCTTTGATGATAATAATCAACATGGAGCTTATCGTGAAATTCCTTCCGGATTGGAGAAAAATACTTATAATTATATTCTTCTTTATCCCTGTATTGCTCAGGAACAAGATAAATAGTTTGCGGAATATCTTCATTAATTATAATTTGCTGCCCATTTTCATCATATACGGGAAATGTATTCAAATAATTCGGGTTTACCTTAATACTCTTAACAATGTTATTATCTTTATTAGCAATTAAACTATCCATTGTATATAAATCAGCGTTAATATATATTGCATTCATTTCCTGATTTAGGTAGGGGTATAATTCATAACATGGAATATCAAAAGGGTACTTTCCACTTATTATTTCATCCTTATCATTGCCTACTGTTACTGGGTAAAAAACACCATAATTTGCAGCCAAACCCCAGCTAGAAAGGGCCTTTTGTTTAGCAGTAATTGTATGCAGATTAGTTATGAGATTAGTTGCTGTTAATATGATTGCAACAGATACAGCCAGTTTAATAATAGCATTAAATAGCGTGATAATTCCAATAGGTTTTTTGCCTTTGATACAATATGTCATTTTAATACTGTGGATATATATACTTGAAATTAGCGTAAGCGCAAGCATTAAAACTACAAATGTCATTATATTAGCAGTTATTACTTTAATAAAAAACTCACTATTATTATCTGGTATAAATACCATACATATAGCAATAATTAAGTTGCTAATTATAAATATTGATGAATAAAACTTTAAAAATAAATGCCCGCAAATACTCAAAGGCTTATAGCCATTAAGTTTCATAATTGATATCTCTTTTGTATGATATATAAGGTAGTATATTAACGTAAAAAGCGAAACAACAAAAAAGAAGAACTGAAATATAATAATATTTTGATCATGAGAGGGTTTAATATTACTAATTCGTGGGTCCCTACCATCAACAATTTTGTATGTATCAGCGGTATATATATGATCAATATTATGTTTAGTAGTATTTAGCAAGTTTACGTAATCATTTATAAAATTTTCAAACTGTTCATCCGAGAAACATTCAGCATTGTATGTCGCAGCATACCTATAACGGGCTAATAATTTGTCGATTGTAAATACCGAATAATAATGGGAACCACCGAAGTCTTTTATTTTACCTATTTGGTTATCTTCATTTGTTTCTACTGTAGATAGAAAAAGATTTTCATTGTTCATATCATCTTGTGCTAGGCCACGTCCATTAGATAGTTTTATATTTGTAAAAAATGAGGTAGGGGTATTACTCAGAAAAATATAATCTTCAAATAATGATTTGTTTTTTTCGCTGTCATAATAAGAAATAGAACGAGAAATATTGACTCCATTTTTTAGTGCTGCTTGCTTCAATAATTCCATATTTTCAGCATTTAAATTATATGGGTCATCAGGAATTACAAACTTATAAGAAAATGACAATGTGGAATTAGTGATATTATTGAATTGCTGATTAGCATAGTTAAAATAATAAGCAGCAAATAAAACGATATACATAGTAAATGAAAAAATTGCTATAAAACGTTTCAAATATAGCCCCCCTTTTAAAATATAAACATCTGCTTATTAAAATAAGCGTAAAATATTAGTGAATATCAGGTTTTTAACCTTATTAATTCTATGTTACCATAAATAGTAACATATGTGGATTAAATACTTTTATTAATGCTTATATTTGGCGTTATTTATAGCTAACTTTTAAAGAATAAAGGAAAGGTGCTTAAGAGTGCAAGTCAAGAAACACGTATTCAGTATATTTTATTTATTAGTGCTATAAAATAAGAATGCGGTTTATAAGCTGGTTTTTCTTAGGTCGTTAGTTTCCTGATGGTTGACTTTTTCAACCGAAATATCGCATATTTCCATTGATTTTGATTGCTTATTAAACTAACATAAGGTCAGGGGTTAGTAGTTATGAGAGAAATTAATATTTCAACGGTTATTGCGGCAAAAAGAAAAGAAAAAGGCATTTGATCAAGCCCTCTCCGAATGTCATTTTATTATCATGCGGAGCAACAGATTAATTAAAGGAGTGAATTTTAATTTTGGACATTAGTAATTTATTACCCATTCTTATCCCGCTTGGTATCCTGGAAGTGGTGCTGACCGGAACATCACTTATCCATATCTTCACCCATAAAACATACAAGCATGGCAGCCGTGTGCTTTGGGTAATTTTAAGCTTTATATACATCATCGGACCGGTACTTTATTTTACCATAGGCAGGGGCGATGAATAATGGACATTCTCACTATAGAAAACTTGTCCAAAAGTTTTGGAAACAATAAGGTCATTGATGGCCTTTCCTTTTCAGTGCCCGAACATTCGATTTACGGTTTTATAGGACAGAACGGTGCTGGGAAAACCACCACTATGAAGATGATATTGGGATTGCTGAAAGCCGATAGCGGCAAAATGGCTGTCTGCGGCGAGAAAGTCAGTTTCGGGCAAACCAAGACTAATGAATATATCGGTTATCTGCCCGATGTGCCGGAATTTTATCCATATATGCGCCCAAAAGAATATTTAAAGCTCTGCGGCGACATTACCGGTATGTCCTCAGGCAAAATAAAAAGTCGTATTGATGAGCTGCTGGTGCTTGTAGGACTCAGCGGTGTCAATAAAAAGATTGGGAGCTTTTCACGCGGTATGAAGCAGCGGCTTGGGATTGCTCAGGCACTACTAAACGAACCAAAGCTACTTATCTGTGATGAGCCGACATCAGCACTTGACCCTATTGGCAGAAAAGAAATTCTTGACATTTTGCTTTCTGTCAAAGGCAGAACTACAGTTGTGTTATCAACGCATATTCTTGCAGATGTAGAGCGTATCTGTGACCATGTAGCAGTATTAAATAACGGAAGGCTTGCCCTTTGCGGTACCTTACCAGAAATTAAGGCGAGGCACAAAGCGGATAGCTTGTTTATTGAATTTGCGACAAGTGCAGATAAGGATAAATTTATTGCCCTGTTTGATATGACGAATTATGCGCAAACGGAAACAAGTGTCACTATACACACGGGCAACATTGCTGCAACACAAACGGCGGTGATTGAACTGATTGCCAAAGAAAAACTTCTGCCGCAAAAGCTTGAAGTCGCAGAGCCAACTATCGAAAGCCTGTTTTTGGAGGTGGTAAAATGAGGGCTTATTTTGCTTTTACCAAAAAGGAATTTATCGAAAATCTACGGACCTATAAACTGATGATAATGATAGTTGTGTTTTTGATTTTCGGTGTGATGAGTCCGCTTTTTGCAAAGTTTACCCCCGAAATATTAAAAGCTGCAGGCTTGGATGCCTCCGCTCTTGGTGTGGGCACACCTACTGCAATAGACAGCTTTGCCCAATTTTTCAAAAATGTCGGGCAATTGGGACTGCTTGTGCTTGTTATCGTATTTAGTGGCATAATGGCAAATGAACTTTCCAAAGGAACGCTTATCAACATACTGACAAAGGGTATGAGGCGTAGCACGGTTATTCTATCAAAATTTATAATGGCAACAGTTATTTGGACAGTTTCCTACCTGCTCTGCCTTGCTGTCACTTATGCTTATACTGCTTATTATTTTACAATAGAGAATATAAGTAATGCATTTTTAGCTTTTTCAAGTATGTGGCTGTTTGGCGTGTTGCTGATTGCTATCGTAATTTTAGGAGGTGTGCTGTTTAAGAATGTTTATGGCAGCCTGCTTTTAACTGGTGGTATCGTTGTTGTTATGACGATAGTCAATATTGCTCCGAAACTGCAAAAATATAATCCGATAACTCTGTCGTCTGATAATATGCAGCTAATCATGGCACAAAAAGCCGCATCGGATTTCATGCCTGCTGTTATTATTTGTGCAGTCTTAACTATCGTTTCTGTTATTGCTTCAATAATGATATTTAATAAAAAGCAGTTATAAGGCGTCATGGGTGTGATGATCGTAAATCTGACATCAACAATATCTGGTAAACTCCGCCAAAACTAAATTAAAAAGTGCTAGCGACTTTTTAATTTAGTTTTGGCTTTATATGGGAAACACATGAGGATTAACTCTCAAAGTTTCTATTTAAGATTAAACTCCATGGTAACAGGGTTGTGGTCTGTATATTTAAAATCAAAGGAATGTCCAAATACACTGGTTACTTTTATGTTATCAGATACTAAATATCCATCAATTACTGCTGTAAAGTTTACATCTCTTGTATAGGAAGTAGCATCTGTTCTTGTAGTAGGAATACTTTTATCTGCTGCCCAAGTAAAGCCTTCTGGTTTAAAATCTTCAGGTATCTTTTGAAGCCAATCAGGCCATTTTTCCTTTCCATTATACCATTTAGGTTTTCCATAGTTTTTTCTTTGCTTGATGATTGAGAGCTATGCCCTCCATCCATGAAGAAGTCTTGATCCTTATCCATTCCCCCGTATCCTATATTGTAGGTTACAATCGATAATGGCTCTTTTTGAGCTATCTTTTTATCTTGTCGGTTTTCAATGGAAATAGGTATTTTATCATCAGGTCTATAATCTGTAATGGTCAACACCAAAAGAAAAATTAGAAAAGCTCCAACTAATACTGAGACTGTCCAAGCAATACCCTTTAGAAACTTTTCCATATTTTATCCCCCATTTTACATATGGCAGTGTAAAATTAACACTACCAATAATTATTTAGGCAATAGCTTATTTAAATTAATACACTAATTATACATTAATTATATAGCAAAACCTTCCAACCTGCTACATATAAGTGAAAGGTGGAATTTATAAGGTAATATATAGAGAAATAGCGCCTCGGCAACCTGCGTGGCACTCACATCTTCCATTTTCCACTTATCCGTGGTATAATTGTGGTAATACCACGAAGGTAGAGCATTTTTTTTTGCTCTACCTTTTTGTGTTTATAAGGGGGAAAATAAAATGAATACAAAAACAAATGATATGGTAAAGGCAAGTCTATTTTTAGCCCTTGGACTGATTGTACCTTATATTTTTCATGCCACGGGAATTCCTGGTACGGTATTTTTGCCAATGCATATACCTGTTTTATTATGTGGGTTTATTCTAGGCTCAAGGTATGGACTTATTATAGGATTTATAACACCGTTTCTAAATTCGCTGCTTTTAGGTATGCCGCCAATGTACCCTGCAGCCGTTTCTATGGCCTTCGAACTTGCTACATATGGTCTTGTTGCAGGATATTTTTATAAGAAAAGGAAGTATAATATATATGTATCTTTAATTATTTCAATGCTGCTTGGAAGAGTAGTATCTGGAGTTGCAAACTATATACTTTATACGGCTGGGGGAAAAGGCTATGCATTTGAGATTTTCTTAACCTCTGCTTTTGTAAAACCTGTTTGGGGAATAATAATTCAGATAGTGCTTATACCAATTATAGTAAAAGCATTAGAAAAAAGTAATAGAAAGGCCTGAGACAAATGGATAATAGAGAGTTTTTTAATGAACTTGCTTTTAAATGGGACGAGATGTGTAACCACGATGATGAAAAGATAAAAAAGATAATTGAGCTATCATCAATTAGGGGTGGTTCAAATATACTTGATGTTGGTACAGGAACAGGGATACTTATAAGTTATTTGCTAAAGGAAAATCCTTATAGCATAACTGCTGTTGATATTTCGGAAAATATGATTGCAGTAGCTAAGGAGAAGTTTAAGGATAACAGAGTCAAATTTATGGTAAAGAATATTATGGAGTTTAATGAAAAAGGGTTTGATTATATATTTCTATACTCTGTTTACCCTCATTTTGATAATAAAGAGGAATTATTTAAACACCTATTTGGACTTTTAAATCCGGAGGGCAGAATAGTTATTGCCCATTCTGAAAGTAGAGAGAAAATAAATAATGTCCATGCTAAAAGTAGTGTTGTAAGGAATGATGTTTTGCCTAAAGCAGAGATAACCGTTGGGATTATGGAACCTTATTTCTCCATAGATAAGGTAATAGATAGCGAAGATATGTATTATATATCAGGTATAAAAAAGTAGAAGATGCTATATAGTATCTTCTACTTTTTTACTTATATCTAATATAATTTCATCAATTATTTCTTTTATTTCAAGGTTCCTTGTACCTGGAATGTAAATACCGTGTTTTCTAAGGGGTATAATATACTTTATGCAATCTAAGCCAAATATTGCTTGGGATATAGCAGGGGTTATCTCACCCTTTATTCCGCCGCTGCACACAATACCAATAGGACCTATTAAGCAATCTATTTTTTCTTGGCTGCAAAACATACATATTTCTTTTTCCCCGATTATACCTTTATCAGCCCCTGATTTTATCATATTAGAAGTAGCAGCAGGGTTTGTACCTAATCCAATTATGTATATATTATTTCCTACCTCTTTTTTGATTCGTCTTATAATTGTCTGGCCTAAACCAGCCCCTAATCCATCAATTATTGCAATCCTCATTTAGCCGTCACCACCTATAATAATTACTTTGTCTAATTATATCATATAATAATTATGCAATTAGACTTTTATCATTTGTCATGATTTAATATAAGTATATAATATATATATATAATACTAAAAAACGAGGAGGAAAGTATATGAAGTTTAGTGAATTTCCATATGAGAGACCAAATATTGACGAGGTTGAACAGAAATTCAACGATCTATTAGACAAATTTGATAACGCTTCGTCTTTTAAGCAGCAGGATAAAATAATGGAAGACATTAATGATTTAAGAGGACAGTTTGAGTCTATGGCACAGATAGCTGGGGTACGCCATACAATTGATACAACAGACGAAGTATATGAAAAAGAGCAGGACTTTTTTGACCAAAACATGCCTTTATACGAAGGAATAATAAACAGATATTATACATCATTAGTTAATTCAAAATATAGAAAAGAACTTGAGCAAAAATGGGGGAAGCAGATATTTACAATAGCAAACCTCACATTAAAAACATTCTCGCCTGAGATTATAGAGGATCTAAAGCTTGAAAACAAGCTATCTAGTGATTATACAAAGCTTATTGCATCTGCAAAGATAATGTTTGAGGGACAAGAGAGAAACCTCTCCCAAATGGTACCATTCCAATTATCAACTGATAGAGATGTTAGAAAAAAAGCAAATGAGGCAAGATATTCTTTCTTTATAGAAAATGAAAGCAAATTTGATGAAATATACGATAAGCTTGTAAAGGTTAGAACAGAGATTGCAAGAAAGTTAGGATACGAAAACTTTGTAGAACTTGGCTATGCTCGTATGAACCGCTCTGAGTATAATGCTGAAATGGTAAAGTCATATAGAGAACAAGTTGAAAAGTACATTGTTCCAGTGGCAACAAAGTTAAGAGAGAGGCAAAGAGTTAGGTTAGGCCTTGATAGCTTGAAATATTATGATGAAAAGTTTATTTTCAAAACAGGCAATGCTATGCCAAAAGGTAATCCTGATTGGATATTAAATAACGCAAGGAAGATGTACTCTGAATTGTCCCCTGAAACCAATGAGTATTTTAACTTTATGGTTGAAAATGGGCTAATGGATCTTGTAAGCAAAAAGGGTAAGGCTGGTGGAGGATATTGTACATACATAAGTAAGTACAAGGCTCCATTTATATTTTCCAATTTTAATGGAACATCAGGTGATGTAGATGTACTTACTCATGAATCAGGCCACGCTTTCCAAGCTTACTGCAGTCAGGGATATAAGGTTTGTGAATATAACTTCCCAACATATGAAGCTTGCGAAATACACTCTATGAGTATGGAATTTTTAACATGGCCATGGATGAACTTATTCTTCAAGGAAGATACAGAAAAGTATAAATTTGCTCATTTAAGTGAAGCCTTACTTTTCATACCATATGGAGTTACAGTTGATGAATTCCAGCATTTTGTATATGAAAACCCTGATGCTACACCTAAAGATAGAAAGGCAATGTGGAGGGAAATAGAGAAAAAATATTTGCCTCATAGAGACTATGAAGATAATGATTACCTAGAAAGAGGAGGCTTCTGGTATCAGCAAGGACATATATTTGGGAGTCCATTCTATTATATAGATTATACCCTTGCTCAAGTTTGCGCTTTCCAATTCTGGAAGAAGGCAAATGAAGATAGGGAAAAGGCATGGGAGGATTATCTAAGGCTTTGTCGTGCTGGGGGAAGCAAGCCATTCCTCGAACTTGTTGAACTTGCAGGACTTGAATCACCATTTAAAGAAGGGTGCTTAGAGTCTGTTGTAGAAAGTATTGAAGATTGGCTTAATGGAGTAGACGATACAAAGCTATAAAGATTATGAAAAAGGTATTAGGCTATTTATGTCCTAGTACCTTTTTTTAGGCTATGTTGGTTTACTGGAGCAGCGACTTAAATGCCTATTTTTATC
>DIRE01000079.1:31420-36558 GCA_002426575.1 Clostridiaceae bacterium UBA5444
CGACTTAAATGCCTATTTTTATCAGCTTCATTTACTTTAGAGAAAAATAGGCATTTTGGAGTAGCGGAAGTCAACCAACATAGCCTATAATAGATTCTTTTTAGAAAGAAATGTACCCAATCTATGGGATTCAATAGATTGCATAATTCTTCTAGAATATAACATTGACAGTACCAATTAATTTATTTATAATGATATAGTCAGTTTAAATAATATATTTTATAATAAGAGTAGACCAAGTCATGGAGAGATGTCCGAGTGGTTGAAGGAGCACGCCTGGAAAGCGTGTGTAGGGGAAACTCTACCGAGGGTTCGAATCCCTCTCTCTCCGCCATAGTTTTACTCTATTTGTTTCTTTAAGGGATAATCTTGGCCGTACTAGTCGGGGAGTTTGCGGTGCCTTATAACCTGCAATCCGCAATAGCAGGGATGAATTCCTGGGCTAAGGTCTAGCCTTGTGGGGTCTGGCCTTTATAAGTGGTGACGACGACTGGGTCCTGCGCAATGGAAACTCGTGAATCCCGTCAGGTCCGGAAGGAAGCAGCGGTAAGCGAACCATTCCGTGTGCCGCAGGGGAGCCTGGTCCGAGCTAACTGTAGGGGTAACGCCTATAAGGCCTAAATCAAGGACAGGTGTACGGCCATTAAATTTTCAAGCTGTTGATATTTTGTATCAACAGCTTTTTATGTTTAAGCTACACGATTAATTATGTATAATATAATAAGAGATACTTAAGCTAAACAGCTTTTAAATAGATGATTTACCGATAGAAAAGAGGGATTTAATGTCATATATTGCACTTTATAGAGAATGGAGACCAAAAGTATTTAGCGATATAATAGGTCAGGAGCATATAACAAAAACTCTCAAAAATCAAATAAGCCAGGGGAGAATAGCCCACGCATATCTATTCTGCGGCACAAGAGGAACGGGTAAAACTACAACAGCAAAAGTATTTGCAAAGGCAGTAAATTGCCTTGAGCCAATAGATTTTGAACCTTGCGGAAAGTGCGAGACTTGTAGAGGCATTGAAGATGGAAGCATAATGGATGTATATGAAATAGATGCTGCATCAAACAATGGAGTTGACAACATAAGGGATCTAAGAGATGATGTTAAATATGCGCCATCAATATGCAAGTATAAAGTATATATAATAGATGAGGTTCATATGCTTTCAACAGCTGCCTTTAATGCACTTTTAAAGACTTTAGAAGAACCACCAGCCCATGTAATATTTATACTTGCTACAACGGAATATCAAAAGGTTCCAGCAACAATACTTTCAAGATGCCAGAGATTTGATTTTAAAAGAATTAAAGTTTCTGATATTGTAGGAAGGCTTAAAAGCATTGCAGAAGCTGAAGGAATAGATGTTGAGGAGAGAACCCTCAAACTTATTGCGAGAAATTCTGATGGAGCACTCAGAGATGCTCTTAGCATATTTGACCAGTGTATATCCATAGGCGGCAAGGGAGTAAAATATGATGATGTAATATCAATACTTGGAATAACAACTGATGAATACTTAATAAGAATAACTGATTCTATAGCAGAGGAAGATGCTGCAGAATGTATAGCTATAATAGATGAACTTGTGACAAATGGGAAGGACATTTATCAGTTTATAAAAGATTTAACAATGCATTTTAGAAATTTATTAGTATGCAGTGTAGGCGGTAGGGCTGAAGATATATTGAATACATCTGATGAAATGTTCGAAGAATTAAGTACTCAGGCAAAAAAGTTTGGAACAGAGGCTATACTTCGGAATATTAATATATTATCAGACGCAGAATCTAGTGCTAAATGGGCAGCTAACCAGAGAATAATACTTGAGATGGCAGTTATGAAAATGACAAAGAAGGAACTTAGGGTGGATGTAGAATCCCTTCAAGAGAGGGTAGCAAATCTTGAAAAAATTATAGAAAGCGGCGGAAACCCTAAAACAACACATCATAATAAGGAGAAGACAGCTGTAAGCACCAAAGCTCCTGCGAATACTAAAGATGTAGAAAAACCTAAAGATATTAAAACTAAAAATGATACAAATACTAATACTAATATTAGTGAACCACCTACTGCAGAAGATACTAAAGGAGGTTTATCCCTTAAAGACATAAATGCTAAATGGGCAGAGATACTAAATGCAGTTAAATCTAATGGGCACATTAGGCTTTATGCATTTCTCATAGAGGGAAAACCCATAGGCTTTTCCAATAATGTGCTTTCAATAGGATTTGATAAGGAATACAAATTCCATAAAGAGAACGTTGAAAATGCTGAAAATATTGCTATAGTCGAGAAAACCGTATCAGATATGTTTAATACAGAAATAAAAGCAAGATGTGCTATAATTGACGAAATAGCAGCTGATAAACAAGAAGATAGTTTTATAAAAGATACTATTGATATATTTGGTGGTGACATAGTAGAAGTTGAAGAATAATATAGATTAGTGGTAAAATGAAATGAGTTAATTTCAAAATAAAATCAGGAGGGTTATGATATGGGAAGACAAGGATTCCCCGGAGGGGGAAATATGAATAATCTACTAAAACAAGCCCAAGGATTTCAGAAAAAACTTGAGGAAAAGCAGCAAGAACTTGAAACTAGGACTATTGAAGCCTCAGCAGGAGGAGGAGCTGTTACAGTAATTGCTAATGGAAAAAAACAGATTGTAGATATAAAAATAAAACATGAAGTAGTAGATCCAGATGATGTTGAAATGCTTGAGGATCTTGTACTTGCAGCAACTAATGAGGCTTTAAAGAGAGCTGAGGAAATGATTGCAAATGAGATGGGAAAACTTACTCAAGGAGTTAACATACCAGGATTGTTTTAATAGAGGCTTATAATAAATTTAGTGTAGATCATAGAATACTGGGGTGAAGAGATTGAGCTTATATCCGGCACCGGTGGCAAGGCTAATTGAGCAATTTGCTAAACTGCCTGGAATTGGAAGTAAAACAGCACAAAGGCTAGCGTTTTTTGTGCTAAATATGCCAGAGGCTGAGGCTAGAGGCCTTGCTAGAGCCATAGTGGAGGCTAAGCAAAAGACTAAATATTGTTCAATATGCGGCAATCTTACGGATGTAGATCCCTGCTTTATATGCAATAATCCAAATAGGGACAATACTTTAATCTGTGTGGTAGAAGAGCCAAGAGATGTTGTAGCCATGGAAAAAACAAGGGAGTTTAAGGGGGTATACCATGTTCTTCATGGAGCCATATCCCCCATGGAAGGTATTGGACCTGAAGATATAAATATAAAAGACCTTCTAAAAAGGTTAAGTCAAAATGATGTAAAAGAAGTAATAGTTGCAACAAACCCAAATGTTGAAGGAGAAGCAACTGCAATGTATATTTCAAAGCTAATTAAGCCGTTAGGAGTAAAAGTTACCAGAATAGCTCACGGAATTCCTGTAGGCGGCGACCTTGAATATGCCGATGAAGTTACACTTACAAAGGCTCTTGAAGGTAGAAGAGAAATGTAGATTTGCGGGTTGTCTTTGTGGATTGGTTTGTGTATCAAATAAAGTTGTTGTAGGAAACATGGTTTATAAGGGATTAGAAATCTCAGGTAAGCCATGTTTTTTGTTTGGAAGTTTATAAGGTTATGCCAAAGTGAAAATAAAGTTATACTAGTTTTATCCAAATACAATCTACTATTTTAAGTTTATATATGTATAATGAGGATATAGATGAGTTAGTTATATAAGTAGGATAATACGCACTAAATTTATTTGTACAATCAAAGGGGATAAGAAAATGGAATTGGAGAAAATGAGTGATTTTTTCGCTGCTCGTGCAGATGGATATGATGAACATATGCTTTATGATGTAGAAGGATGCAAAGAAGGTTATGTTAAGATGGCAGAACTATTGCCCCAAGATGCTGTTCAATTATTAGATTTAGGTTGTGGAACAGGGTTAGAACTTGATGAAATATTTAAAAATAAGCCTTCCATTAATGTAACAGGAATAGATTTAACACAAGCAATGCTTGATAAATTAAAACAAAAACACCCTGACAAAAATATATCATTGGTAAATGCAAATTATTTTGATTATGATTTTGGAACTAATAAATATGATGTAGCAGTATCATTTCAAACTATGCACCATTTTTCACATAAAGATAAGATTAAACTGTATTCAAAAGTTTTTGCAGCATTAAAAGAGGGCGGCCAATACATTGAATGTGATTATATGGTAATAAGACAAGAGGATGAGGATTTTTACTATAGTGAAAATAAGAGAATACGAAAAGAACAGGGGATTCCAGATAAAGAGTTCTATCATTATGATACACCTTGTACAATTGATAATCAGATTAAGATGTTATCCAAGGTAGGGTTTAGAATTGTGAAAATGAATTGGAGGGTTGAAAATACCACAATAATTGTCGCTCAAAAATAATTACTCCGTCGCAACCTTTATATTATATGACTTATCAGTAAAATAGGACGACCTTAATAAAATAAATAAAGAAGGTGAAAACTTTGATTAAACATATTGTTATATGGAAATTAAAAGACTTTGCTGAAGGAAAAGATAAACTTGAAAATGCCAAAATAATAAAGGTGGATTTGGAAAACTTACAAAATAAAATCAATCAAGTCAGACACATTGAGGTTGGTATAAATATTAATAAATCTGAACAAGCATATGACGTTGTTTTATATTCAGAATTTGATAGTATTGAAGATCTAGGCATATACCAAAGCCATCCAGACCATGTAAGGATATCAGAATTTATTAACAAGGTTAGGGATATTAGAGTAGTTGCAGATTATGAGATTTAAATATAAAACCTACTTTGGAATATTCTTAAAGAATGTATTAAGAGAGAGTTATTTATATTTCTTGTGATATTTAATTTTTTTTATGGAGAAACTGTTACATTTTATGCTGCCTCTTCAGTGTTTTGGGCACTCATTGCTGGAGAATCATATGGAAAATACAGGTATACAAAAACAAAGCTGCATCTTATAACTGCTATAGCTGGAGGTATTACGTCGGTTTTATCAGTTGCAAATTATATAATAACCACACTGAGATAATACAAGCCGTAGTTTTCTTAAAATATGGCACAAGCATTATTTATGCTTTCTATTCCTGATTGAATTATGAAT
>DIRE01000045.1:0-225 GCA_002426575.1 Clostridiaceae bacterium UBA5444
AGAAGCAGGTGCAGCAGGGATTGGAATAGATGAAGTACAGGCAGACCTTTTGCCGGAAAACAAGCTTTCCGCAATACGGGAGATACAGAAGGAAGGCAGAATCGTTGCATTCGTAGGGGATGGCGTTAATGACGGCCCTGCACTTGCTGCTGCTGATATAGGAATTGCTATGGGAGGCGGAACGGATGTGGCAGTGGAGACCTCAGATGTGGTTTTGATGCGCTC
>DIRE01000045.1:533-9577 GCA_002426575.1 Clostridiaceae bacterium UBA5444
TGCCGGATATATCCATATGGCAAGTGGCATGTTCATACATGAAGCAAGTATCCTGGTGGTTATCTTAAATGCAATGCGGCTTCTTCATAGAACAAAGAAATCATGAAGAACTATGAGCTTGGAATATATATTTCAAAAAGTTGATCTGCGTCAAATATTTTATAAGCAGCGTATGTTAAAATTATGATATCGATGAAGGGAGTGAATTTTATATGAAGAAATGTACCATGCAGTTAGAAGAACTAGTTTGTCCTATGTGTGCACAGAAAATAGAGACCGCACTGAAAAATGCTCCGGGAGTGAACTCCGTGTCCATCTTGTTCAACTCCAGTAAAGCTAAGGTTCAGTATGATGAACAGATAACGAAACCTGAAAAACTTGCCGATGCTGTCAGAAGCATAGGTTATGAAGTGTTGAAGCTTTCATAAAAATTAAAAAAGAAAATATAAGGGGGAGGCTGCTTAAAAGGGCCTCGCCAAAATGCTTCGAAAAGGGGGAAAATATATGTTTGGAAAATCAAATCATTTAGAGAACTGCCCAAAATCTATACAGGAATCGTTTAAGACACTGAATTTGTTCCTGCCGAGAGTAAAGAAAATACATGGGGCAGAACATCCGGAGCTGACAGAAGTTGAACAGGTAACAAACGAATTGCAGGCCGTACTTGAAGATGGCATGGATACCAGCAGGACAACAGCATTACTGGAAAGGCTTAGAAACCTCACAAAAAACTATGCAATTCCATCAGATGCTTGTCCGGCATATAAGAATGCCTATAAGGCTTTGTCACAGATTGATGCGATATTATCAGCTATGTAACGCTTGAAAGCCTTTGCTAACGCTAGATTAAATATGTGAATACTTGAATTTGCAAGGAAAAGCCGGCCACATCGGGTTTTCACCGAATGTGACCGGCCTTTTGCGCTTCCCCGCTTGAAGATGCCACTTTTTGAGATTGTTACAGCTATTGTAATAGTATGGCAATAAGATATAGCCATTTGCATAATGGTATAATATAAAGTAGAGTAAATAAAGTTATACCATGTATAATAGAATTGTCTAGACTTATTCTTTTAAGTACAGGGGGATGAAGCATGAAATTATTCTTTCAAGGGGATGTACAGGAATGTATCGATGGTATTCAAATACTATCTTGTGATTTTAACTATGAACTAAGTGAAAAAGGTTTTAAGGTACAAGTTGAAAAAAGTGAGGGGTCACCTATTTATGTAGCTAAAAAGGGTGATAAAGCGATTATACGTTACTCAGAAAAGATACATTTTTTCCGTGGCTTAGGCTTATTTTTAGAGCAGATAATACATAATAAAGACTTTGAAATTATAGAAAAACCGCAGTTTACTACAAATGGAGTAATGTTTGATGTATCTCAAAGCAATGCTGTAATGAGGGTTAATACGGTAAAGGATTATATAAAAAGAATGGCCGTAATGGGGCTTAATATGTTGATGCTTTATGCAGAAGACAGTTATGAAGTAAAGGAGCAGCCATATTATGGTTATATGCGTTCAAAGTATACTTATGATGAATTAAAAGAATGTGATGATTTTGCATATATTTTTGGTATTGAGATGATTCCTTGTGTTCAGACATTAGCACACCTTGCTGATGTACTGAGATGGCAGGTTTATTGGGATATGAGGGATGATGATGAAACCCTTCTTGTGGGTGAGGAGAAAACCTATAAATTTATTGAAGATGTTATTGCAGCAGCTTCAAGGCCTTTTCGCAGTAAGCGTATTCACATTGGAATGGATGAGGCTTGGAAATTAGGATTAGGAGAATATCTTCAAAAGCATGGATATACAAAGAAGTTTGATATAATGAATGAGCATTTAAAAAGAGTACTTAATATTGTAAAAAAGCATGGCCTTGAGCCTATGATCTGGAGTGATATGTATTTTCGTGCTGCATCTGAAAATGGCGATTACTATGATGAAAAAGCAGAGATTACCCAAGAACTTGCAGATACAGTACCAAAAGGCGTACAACTTGTATATTGGGATTATTATCATGATGATGAACAATTTTATCGTAATTTTATAAAGCTTCATGAAAAGTTTGGCTCCAAGCCTATATTTGCAGGTGGCACCTGGACATGGAATGGCTTTAGTGCCAACTGGGGTAAAACTTTTAATACCACAAACCCAGCTTTAAGAGCTTGTAAAAAAGAAGGCATTAAAGAGGTATTTAATACCATATGGGGAGATAATGGTACGGAAAGTAATATTTATAGTAACCTATTGGGGCTTCAGTTGTTTGCAGAGCATGGATATGCGCAAGATTTGGATATGGAAAAGTTGAGGAGAAGATTTGAATTCTGTACAGGCTGTAATTATGATGATTTTGTTTCTATTAAGTATTTAGATGAAGTCCCTGGAGTAGAAAAAGACAATATGGAAACCTATAACCCATCTAAATACTTAATGTGGCAAGATGTATTAATGGGACTTTTTGACGAGAATATAGAAGGATTGCCCCTAGATGATCATTATGAAAAATTAACTAATACTTTTAGAAAGGCCTCTCAAAGAAATGGGAAATATGGATTCTTATTTGAATATCTAGAGAAGGTAAGTAATGTACTAGCTATAAAAGCAGAGATTGGAATAAAAATTACTGAGGCTTATAAAAATGGTGATAAAGAGGCTTTGAGAATATTTGCAAATGTACAATTACCTGAACTTGAGAAGAGGATTAAGGACATGAGGCAATGCCATAAGAAACAATGGCTTATTATTAATAAATCCATAGGGTGGGATGTTATTGATATGCGTTATGGCTCAATTTTGATTAGAATTCAATCAGCCATAGAACAGATCAATGATTATTTAGACGGAAAGCTAGAAAGAATAGAAGAGCTAGAAGAGGTGCGCTTAAGTTTTAATGGCAAATCTGGCCTGGTTCCGTATATTAATTTCTATGATTGGATTGTATCAGGCAGCAGAATTGCATCTCATGGTTAATGCTATAATTGTATTTTAATCAGTGATAGCAAATTAATGATACCAACAATAAACAAATCTTTTTACATATTTGTTTACATTAACAATAGCTATTGGTATAATATTATGTAATAAAACTTTATATTGTTTATTCGGTTGGACAAATCTTGATTTGGATCCAAGAGTGAAGTTGATGTTTCTGGGGTGGGAAGCTAATGTTTTGGCTGCCACCTTTTATTTATTATATGGATACCATAATTGATTTGAATCCAAGATAAATTCTGTTTCTAGGGTGGGAAACTCTTTATTTGAGTTTTCCACTTTTCTAATGTAGGGGGGTGCTGTCATGGAACCAGTAGATATATTCATTATAGCGATTATGGTATTAGTACTTGGGGGAGCTATATACATGAATTTTATTTACCCAAAGAAAGTTAAAGAAGAAGATAATGCTAAAAAAGACAATAAATAATTAATTACATATTATTTACTAGTTGTTAATAAAATGTAATTATATATGATTGAAACATAAAGGCAGGGGAAACCCTTTAGGTTAGTGAAGAAAGGTATGACTTTGATGAGCCATACCTTTCTTCATTATTGGAAAAATATAACGCAGTTGTTGATAGTATTATATAGGTAAAGTTAAAACAACAGAAAACCCACCATAAGAACTATGACCTATAGATACGCTACCTTTATGTGCAGCTACAATCTGTTTAACAATCAAAAGTCCTAATCCGTGGCGCTGCTCGGTGGTATTTCCATCACAAACCATATAATGCGGGGTGTTACAATAAAAACATTAAAAATATGGGACAATGAGGAGAAATTAAAAGCAAAATATAGAACTCCTGGTGGATATAGGCGTTATGACTTAGATGATATTGAATTATTTAGGTAATAATCAAATTCAGCAACAAACTCAACGCAATGTATTTATATATTGCAGGGTATCTACTAAAGAATAAATGGTGCAGGATTTAGTAAGTGTAGTTACTTGTTTTGGTGCTAGATTATATGGAAGCCATGGTGGCAGAAAGGTAAAGGAGGATATACAAAAATCCATTCAAGAGTTGGAAAAAGGAAGGAGCAAGAATACTGAAAACAACCATGAGAGCCATACTGATTAATGTATCAGATGGGCAAAAACAAATCTTAGATAATATGATGCTTGTATTTTGTACTGCTATTCGATACTCCTTTAAACGGCTTCTTGAAGGGGTAAAAATAGGGGATTTAGAAAAAGATGTGGCAAATAAATATAACCTAAATATCCGTCAAGCCAAGGATGCGGTAGAAAATGCAAGGCAGACAATTCAATCACAGAAAGAATTAGTTAAGATGAATTATCAGAATTATGGTAGAAAAGTTAAAGCGATTGAAAAACAGTTGAAAAGCGACAAATTGTCTGATAAAAAGCGAAATGCCTTGCTTAGTAAATTAGATAAAAGAAAACGTAAATTGCACTATTGGCAATATTTTATTGATGCCCATACTATTCCACCTGTAGTTTTTGGTACTAAACAAATGTTTCTAAGAAGATGTAAAGGCTTGATAACTAATCAGGAATGGAAAGATTGCCGTAACAATAGAATATATAGCCGTGGAGATAAGACTAAGAATGGTAATCCGAATTTAAGGGAGGTTATTAAAAACAATATGACATTCCTTGAGATATCTACATTGGAGAAAACTGAAACTAATAGAGCAATAAAAATACAAGTACCAATATATTTACCGCAAAAATTCTCAAAGAAAACAGGCAAAGTAAATGGTATTAAGTATAGAGAGCTATTTTTAAATCATTAATTTACAAGCAAAATAGGACTATATAAATATTGCCATCAATATGGAATGGCAGTTCATAATGGTGCTTCAATGGTAATCGCAAGAAGAAGCTATGGATTTAAAGAGAGAGTACCAAAGTTATTAAAAGATAAATTAATTGAGTATAAGGAGAGTTTTAATAAAAAGAATGAATGGGCTAAGTGGTCTATTATAAATAGAATAATTAAAGGGAAGGTAGGTGGAAGTCCTGATTTGTGGTTAAAACAGAGAAAACAAATACTTGGATTGGTAAACTAGCAATTTTAATATAAATTAAAATTGCCAAAGTACACTAAGTTGAAAGGCTTTGGTGATATAAATATATTAGGAATGGCTAACAGCCATAATCTTGTTGTACTTAATTAATATATTTGATTAAGGCTTTGCAAGATTTTAATACGAAAGTGTTAATCCGAGTGGTTGAATCCTGTGACACCACCACCTTATTTAATCCATAAGGTGAAAAATTGTAATAGTACAAATTGTTACGATTTTGGAAATCAGGAATTTTGAATGAACTTTTTATCTTTAATTGGGGTTGAATTGAAAAAAATACGCCGCTCTAAAATACTTTGGATTTTCCTGTATTCAAACACCAATTTTTTCGGTTGGCATTGGCTTGGCAACTATTGTCCCATCTATTTTGGCTATTAACACAAATGTGTGGTTTGTATATCCCATGTGCTATCCTTTTGTAATCATTACCGCTGAAATGCACAAGCTGGCAGCAAATATGGGGACTTACTCATATGAATTATTTCCTTGGATTCCCATTGCAATTGCAATTAGTATTATATGCTTAACGGTGTCCTGTGTACGATTCGGGCAGGTTGAAAGGGGATAACATTTATGAAAAAGATAGTTATAACTGCAATAAGTACAATAAGGTATTTCTTGTAAATATTACAGTTACAAGGCTATAGTCTTTTCTATCCAATTATTTACTGTAAAACTTGGTATATTAAATGGTGAATATGATATAATTATATATAGGAGATGGGAGGATATTATATGAGAAAAGCTATACAGCTTGTTAAAGAAGTTCAAGGAACCATGGCTATTGAAGGTTTAAAGTTAAAAAGGCATGAAGTCGGAATTTTATACAATTGCGCGTCAGGAAAAATATCATCCAAAGATGCTGTTAAAAATCTAGTATCAAAGTACACGCAGAAATAAGGGATGCAGTATGGCTAATAGTTATTACGAATATAAAGGGGATAACTATTATTGTTATCCCAACAGCTTTATATTGAAAAATAAATTAAATATAAAAAGTGAAACTTTGCTAGAAGAAGCTGAACGTCAAATTACAGCTGTTAAAATATTAGATCTAAAAATGAATCCAATGAAAGGCGACTTAAACTTTGAACACTTGTTAAATATTCATAAATATATTTTTGATGATATTTATGAATGGGCAGGGAAAACTCGATCTGTAAATATTTCAAAGGGAAGTCGTTTTTGTAATTACGCCTTTATTAATAACATAGCTAATGAAACCTTTTCTGAGTTACATAATGATAATTATCTAATAGGGTTGACAGAGGAGGAAATGATAGCGAAGTTATCATGTTATTTAGGTGAACTAAATGCAATTCATCCCTTTAGAGAAGGAAATGGCAGAACACAAAGGGTATTTATTGAGTATTTAGCATATGCTGCAGGATATTACGTTGATTTTTCGAAAGTTTCTTCAAATGAAATGATCGAGGCTAGTGCAGATTCTTTCTTGTGTGATTATAGAAAAATGAAAAGCTTATTCCATAATATTATTGATAAAATTCCCATTACTGAACAAGAAAACTTTATAAAGTCAATTACTTCCAAAGGGAGTATTTTGATAAAAACTTTTGATTATTGGAAAAACAATAAGGCTTCAAGTTAGTATATCCAACAGATTTTTGTTGAATCCATAAAGAGAAAATGACAGTAAATTATAGACATATTCCTTAATAATAAGAAAATCCAAAGGCATTAAGATGAAAAAATCTTGATGCCTTTGCTTTCGTGTTTCCACCGGTGGTATATCGAACGTTACATACGATGATGTGGAATACCGGTAAAGCTTGTCTTGTCAAACAACTACCTTTAATATATAGTGCATTATTCTTTAGCAGGCTTATTATATCCTCTATCACCATAGGGCTGTAGTTTTTCTAACCAAACTTTCTCCATCTTTTTTAGTTCCCATTTTACATCTGCATCTGCTTCCTTTTCCTCAAGGACCTCATAAGTGAAAACATCTTCACCTAACTCGTTCCAATCATTTTGTAGCTGAGCAATTGCATATTTGCCCATATCCAATTGCATTTTTATCGTAAACCAGCAGCTTTTTAAATTGGAACAAGTGCCAATGAGAATCTTGCTATTAACATTATTTTTTATTTGATATACTCCCATATAAATTTTGATCTGCTTATATGCCTCAAGTAATTCTTTACGTCTGCTTTTATCCATTTTTTCTTTCCTTTCAAAATTAATAAATGCCTAATATCCAGCTTCTTTAAGCAACCGGGACAATACCCTAAGTCTTTCACCAATTAGTTCGCCATCGTTACTAAGAACTTGTGAAAATAATTGAATATCCTCATCGATCATAGGATTATCAGTACAAACCTCTACTGTCATGGCATCACCTTGTAGGCCAATACGGTCAATCCTAGGATTTTCAGCATCATATAATTTCGGGAAGCGATATGCCTCTTGAAAATATAGATAACTCCTGCAAATTAAGATGGCAAGATCAAGTACACGGTGCATAGGAAGTTCTTCAGATTGGCGTGACCATTTTTCACCAGTATACCTCCATACTTTTGCTGAAATATCTAATTTTCCTCTGTCATTCCACTGAGCAAGCCCAAGAGAAAGTCCCTTTGCATCACTATTATATGCTTTTCTGCCATCTATGTTTTCGTAGTTTTCTGAAACAATAACTGGTTTATGTTTTAGCGTAGTTGGTATTTCCATGATTAAAATTCCTCCAATTAATAATAAATAATATTTAGTAAATTAGTAGTTTAGTAAACTATTAATTTACTAAGAAAAGAATAACACAGTAACCGAATTTGGTCAATCGCCTTTTATCAATAAATAATATATAACCATTATTTAAATTTATGGTAGAATATATATAGCATAAAATGACAATTTAACATTTATATTATATTACTAGGAGTAAAACAATGGACGATATAGGGAAAAGAATAATAGTTATAGGCTCACCAGGTAGCGGTAAAAGTACTTTTTCAAGAAAGCTTGCAGAAATAACAGAAATTCCACTTATTCATCTTGATAAAGAATTTTGGAATAACGGTTGGATTGAAACTCCAAAAGGGGAGTGGATAAAAAAGCAGGAAAATATAATATCAGGCAGTGATTGGATAATTGACGGTAATTATGGTGGTACATTGGATATACGTATTGAAAAGGCCGATATAATTATTTGTTTTCAATTAAGCAGAGTAGTATGTATAATGAGATATTTTAAACGAATTATAACTAATATGGGCAAGGTAAGACCTGATATGCCAGAAGGATGCCCTGAGCATTTTGATTTTGAATTCTTGAAATACATTTGGAACTTTTCTAAAACATCAGGACAAAGAAACATAAAAAAGCTTCAAGAAAGTAAAGGTAAAAAGATACTAATATTTAGAAAGAAAAATGATGCAAATAAATATATTAGTATGCTTGAAATGAAGTAAAGCTCAAGGCGTCTGATAGGGGGCAACAATATTAAAAGTTGGTATAATATAAGGGTGGAGATTTGAATGTTCTTCTTTGGTATATTTGGGATACAGAACAAAGAAAAAAATTTAAAGGAATTTAGCAATATAATATGTTCTTGTGGAATGTACTCTAGAATGCAGTTAGTTGAAAGGTATTACTATTTTCATTTTTTCTTTATTCCACTATTTAAATGGGGAAGAGAGTATTATATTGAAGCAAGATGCTGCGGCAGGGTGTTTAAGGTTCCAAGGAATTATATTAAAGAGATTTTAGAAAGCGATACCGTGGATTTAAATAGATTAATTGAGGTTAATACGCCATATAGAAAATGTCCTCATTGTGGTGAGTACGTAGATTCTAACTACAAATATTGCCCCCATTGCGGAAGAAAATTTTAAATTAAATTAATATTAACTAATTTAATCGTAAGGTATAATATGGTATTATAATAATAGATTTATAGGTAATAATATTAATCATTAATGGAAAGATAGGGAACTTTAAATAGTTGCAAAAAATCAT
>DIRE01000045.1:9800-15389 GCA_002426575.1 Clostridiaceae bacterium UBA5444
TGATAACTGTTTGGTGTTCTCAAGTCTAAGTGAGTGTAGAATTATGAAAATAATTCAGCATGATGAACTACGATTGTATAAATGCTAAAGACATACCTTTGGATGTATCCATCAGTCTGAACAATGTAATATAAAGAATTGGAATATCAAACCAATGAGAAAAAAGTATGGCAAAGATAAAACGAATGATAAGTTAGCAAATTTTAGACATAGGGATTTAATTAAGTATACTAAAAAAGATGGAGAAAACTATGTAGGATATATCACAGCATTATACCCAGCAAAGAAGCAAGTTAATATTACTACATTAGATGGACAGATATTAAAAAGATATGGAATAAACAGATGTCAACTAATGTGGAGATTTAATAAAATTTATTGGTGGTAAAATCATAAAAACTAATAAAATAGAGAAAGGAGTATGGTTACATTTTGTTATGATTTTTGTAACCAGGGTTTTATATGTCTTTTTTAGATGGTATTACAAAGAAGGTCGGAGATGCAGCAAAAACAGCTGCTAAGGTATCAGGGGATATGGTTGAGTCGACGAAACTTAGCATGACTATATCTTCTGAAGAAGATAAGATAAAGAAGATTTATACTGAGATTGGTAAAATACTTTACGAAGAATATGAAAATGATCAAAGGTTTAACGAGTCAATAGATGGTCTATGTGAACAAATAGTTGAGATACAAAAAAATATTGATAATCTAAAGACCAAAATGTCTGCTTTAAAAAAAGTTAGGGTTTGCCCAAATTGTAAAAGTGAAGTGGAAATATCCTCAAAGTTTTGCCCAAAGTGTGGCGCTTCCATGCCAAGTGATACTAGTAGTTCAGTAGACGAGGAAGCTGCTGATGTATACGAAGAGGTTAATGTTAATACAGCTGAAGATGAAACAACCAAAGACGAGGAATAGAAAAGCGGTAAATATACATTAATAATAAAACCTTAACAGTTAAACCATTTATGGGCATATGGTTTGACTGTTTTTGTTATTGATTCAGTTTTGCAAATAGCATTGATAATACAAATTCTTATGCTATAATTATTATAGACGCTTATGTCAGTAAAGGAGGGAAAGTTGCTTCATGCCAAAAATAATTGATGTGGAGAAAAAGAGAGAAGAGATTATGAAGGAAGCAATAGATGTATTTGCTGAGAAAGGGTATTACAACACTACACTATCAGATATAGCAGAAAGATGCGGGATGGGACGTACAACATTATATCAATATTTTAAAAATAAAGATGAGATATATTGTTATACCATTGATTATATAACGGGCGCTATTGAGAATGATTATAAGTCTATATTAAAGCAGCCTGATTTAACAGTTATTGAGAAGATTAAACTTGTTGCTGCAAAAGCTATCATGGAATATGATAAAGAAAAAGCTATGATGATTGTGATATCAGATTTATTAGTAAGGCACAGAAAAGAGAATAATGAGCTGCCTAATAAGCTAACAGATAAGATATCATTTCTAAAAGATATATTTAACCACATGATAGAGGAAGGTATGGAAAATGAGGAAATAAGGCCTGTTAATGCTCAAAGTATGGCATTTACGCTATCTTCTCTTGTAGAATCTTTTGCAATAAAAGCCCCTCTTGATAGGAATATACCTATTGAAGACCATTTGAAATCAATAAATGTGCTTGTAGATGGTCTAAAGGCATAATTGAATAAAACCTTCACAAAAAAGGTGGAGGTTTTTGTTTTTTGGGTTGCTTTTTATATTCTATTGGGTTAAACTAAATACATAAAAAATAAAAAAGCTGAACATTAAACGTAAAATTTATAAAAAAGTTCGCCCGTATATGCTTGAAAATATGGTTCAAGCGTTTCTACCGGACTACCGCAAATGGTCTGACTATGGGTGTTTATAGGTGCTTATTTTGTATGCTTATAAACTCTCTTAGTTAATAGGAGAGTTTATTTTTTTTATAAATATATATTTTAAAATACTGCATGGGGAAGGATAGACTATGGAATTACTTAAAGAAAGAATTATAAAAGAAGGAAGAGTAATTGACAATAAGATACTAAAGGTTGACAGCTTCCTAAATCATCAGATTGATGTAAAGCTGTTTAATGAAATAGGAAAAGAATTTAAGGAAAGGTTTAAAAACGATGATATAGATAGAATATTAACCATTGAATCTTCAGGTATTGGACTTGCCTGTATTACTGCTCAATATTTTGATGTTCCAGTTGTTTTTGCTAAGAAGACAATATCATCAAATCTTGATAAAGAAATATATATATCTAAGGTCTTTTCTTTTACTAAAAATACAATGTACAAGATATGTGTTTCAAAAAACTATATTAAAAAAGGTGAGAATGTACTTATAATTGATGATTTTCTAGCAAATGGTCAGGCTGCTTTAGGACTTATTGATATTATAAATCAGGCTGGTGCTAATGCTAAAGGTGTAGGTATTGTTATAGAAAAGGGGTTCCAAGGGGGAAGGCAAAAGATACTAGAGAAGGGTGTAAGGCTTGAGTCTTTAGTTGTTATAGATTCGATGAAAGACAATAAATTGGTCATAAGACCATAAATATATATTAATTAAATTACATTATCTTATTGGCGCCTATAAGATAATGTTTGTTTTAAAATGAAAAAACATCAGATTATTAGTCTAGAGGAGGACAATATGAAAAAATTAACTAAGATTTTTGCAAGTTTACTAGTTATTATGTCAATTATACTTACAGGGTGTGGAAGTAATGAAAAGCAAGTTGATCCAAAGGATTCGTCAAAAAAGGATGAACCATTAGTTGTTGGTTTTGTTTATATAGGGCCTGTAAATGATGGTGGATATACTGAAGCTCATAACAATGGCAAAATTGCCCTTGAAAATGAGTTTGGTGATAAAGTTAAGGTACTTATAAGAGAAAATGTACCAGAAGGTCCTGAATCTGAAAAAGCTATGAGAGATCTTGTGGATCAGGGAGCAAAGGTTATATTCTCAACAAGTTTTGGATTTATGGATTATACAGCAAAGGTTGCTAAAGATCACCCAGAGGTTAAGTTTATGCACTGCTCAGGAAATACAACATTAGATAATATGGGAACATATTTTGGAAAGATAGAAGAGCCAAGATATTTATCTGGAATAGTAGCTGGTATGAAGACAAAGACAAATAAAATTGGTTATGTAGGAGCTTTCCCATTCCCAGAGGTTATAAGGGGAATAAATGCATTTACATTGGGAGTTCAGTCTGTAAATAAAGATGCGACAGTTGAAGTTATGTGGACAAACACATGGTATGACCCAGCAAAAGAGAAGGAAGCTGCAAATGCATTGCTTGATAAGGGATGCGATGTTTTAGGCCAGCACCAAGACTCAACTGCAACACAAATAGCTGCATCAGAAAGAGGAGCAGCATCTATTGGGTATGATTTAGAGCATAAAGAAAATGTAAGTGGATATATGACAGCTCCAATATGGAACTGGGGAACTTATTATATAAAGGCTGTAAAAGAGGTTATGGATGGTACATGGAAGAGCGAAAGCTATTGGGGACCTATGGCAGATGGTATTGTAGACCTTGCACCACTTACAGAGTATGCACCGGAGGAATCAAAAGAGAAGGTTGAAGAGGCTAAGAAAGCTATATTAGATGGTTCACTTAAGGTATTTAAAGGACCTCTACTAGATCAATCAGGAGAAGTTAAGGTTAAAGATGGCGATGTAATGAGTGATGAAGATGTATGGAGCATGGATTGGTTTGTTAAGGGAGTTATAGGAAAAACTAAGTAGTGACAGGAGAATTATTATGAATAGCGTAGATAAAAACCTTGTATCCATTAAAATGGAGAATATAACCAAACATTTTGGAAAAGTAATTGCAAATAAAAATATAAGCTTTGAGGCAAAGTCAGGAGAAATACATGCACTGCTTGGAGAAAATGGAGCAGGAAAGTCAACGCTTATGAATATGCTATCAGGGATTTATACCCCTGATAGCGGTTCTATTTTCATAAATGGGAAGGAAGTTAATTTTCATTCTCCTAAAGACTCCATAGAAGCAGGCATAGGGATGATACACCAGCATTTTAAGCTTATAGATGTTTTAAGTGCTAAAGAGAATATAATACTTGGAGAGAAAGAAGGTTTTTTCCTTTCAAATAAAAAGGACAATAAAAAGATACAGGATTTGTGCAATAAATTTGGATTAGAAATAGATTTAGATAAAAAAATATATGATATGTCAGTTGGGGAGAAACAGAACGTGGAGATTGTTAAGGTGCTTTACAGGGGTGCTGATATATTGATTATGGACGAGCCTACTGCAGTTTTAACACCCCAAGAGATAAGTAGGCTGTTTAGTATAATGAAAAATATGAAAAAGCATGGATGTACCATAATTATTATTACTCATAAAATGAATGAGGTTATGACAATAGCTGATAGAATAACAGTAATAAGAGGCGGAGAGACTGTAGGTACAGTTAAAAAAGATGACCCAAATACAAATCCCAAGATGCTTACAGAACTTATGGTGGGACGTCCCATGAATTTATCAATAAAAAGGGTTGAAACACAAAAAGGTAAAAAGGTATTAGATATAAAGAATTTAACGGCACTAAATGAGGATAATGTTAAAGTATTAGATAATATATCTTTTGAGATTAAAGAGGGAGAAATACTAGGAGTTGCAGGAGTATCTGGAAGCGGACAAAAAGAGCTATGTGAGTCAATAGCAGGACTTCATGACGTGGAGAGTGGAGAAATATATTATAAAGATGAAAATATTGTAGGCAAAACTCCAAGAGAGATTATAAATAAAGGGATAAGCATGAGCTTTGTTCCTGAAGATAGGCTTGGTATGGGGCTTGTAGCTCCAATGGATATTGTGGATAACCTTATATTAAAAGAATACCACAAAAATAAAGGATTTATTATAGATAGGGAGCCTTCAAAAGAAAAGGCAGCTAAAATAGTTAAAAAGCTTGATATACAGACACCGGGGATTGACTTTCCGGTTAAGAAACTATCAGGCGGTAATATACAGAAGGTTTTATTAGGAAGGGAATTAGAGTCAGACCCTAAGCTTTTGATTACTGCATATCCTGTTAGGGGACTTGATGTGGGAGCAACCTATACTATTTATAATCTAATAAATGAAGAAAAGAAAAAAGGAGTTGCCGTTTTATATATTGGTGAAGATTTAGATGCATTAATTGAACTTTGTGACAGGATAATGATACTATGCGGTGGCCGCATTACAGGAATAATAGATGCTAAAGATGCAACAAAGGAAAAGTTAGGACTTTTAATGACAGGTGAAGGTGAGGAGAGTGCGGTATGATGAGATTTGTTAAAAGGGCAGAAATTTCTAAGACTAAAAGTACACTGATACACATAACATCAGTTATACTTGCACTTTTGGTGGCAGCTGTATTTATATTTATTTCAACTCACCAAAATCCTATTAAGGTATATATGGCAATGATAAAAGGAGCATTTAGCTCAAGATATAGGATAAACGAGGTTATAATTGCTGCAGTGCCTCTTATTATAACTGCTCTTGGTGTTTCGACTGCATTTAAAATGAAGTTTTGGAATATAGGAG
>DIRE01000045.1:15561-51014 GCA_002426575.1 Clostridiaceae bacterium UBA5444
TTTAAAATGAAGTTTTGGAATATAGGAGGAGAAGGACAAGTTTGTATGGGAGCTTTTGCTGCAAGCCTTGTAGCTCTTAAGTTTCCTACAGGATCAAGGCCTGTTACTTTAATATTAATGGTTATTGCAGGGATAATAGGAGGAAGTATATGGGCACTTATACCTGCGTTTTTCAAGGCAAAGTGGAAAACAAATGAAACAATAGTAACCTTAATGTTAAATTATGTGGCAATAAAATTTATACAATATCTTCAATATGGTCCTTGGAAGGATCCTAAGGCTGTAGGATTCCCAAAGATTGCAAACTTCCCTGATGAAGCAGTACTTCCAAAGGTATTTGGAGTACACATAGGATGGATAATTGCGGCTATATTATGTGTTGTAATGTATATTTTTATGAATCACAGCAAATTAGGATTTGAGATTGCAGTAATCGGCGAAAGTGAAAATACTGCTCAGTATGCAGGAATGAATATAAAAAGGACGATAATAACTGCTATGCTTATAAGCGGAGGACTTTGTGGGCTAACCGGTATGATTCAAGCCTCAGCTGTAAGTGGCACCCTATCAGTTGATGTATCTGGAGGGGTTGGGTATACAGCCATTATAATTGCATGGCTTTCAAATTTAAGTGCACCAATAATTGCTTTAGTATCTGTACTATTTGCTGGCTTAGTACAAGGAGCAGCCTATATACAGACTGCATTTAGTATACCATCTTCAGTAGCTGAGATGCTTCAAGGAACCATATTATTTTTTGTACTTGGAAGTGAATTTTTTATACAGTATGAAGCAATTAGACAAAGTAAGTTAGAGAAAATGATACAAAAAGAGATTCAATTGGAATGTTCAGCAACTTCACATAAAGAGGAGGTTTTATAAATGGACGGAATTACATCATTTCTTGCAGCAGCAGTTGTAGCGGGAACCCCTCTTTTGTTTGCAACCCTTGGGGAGATTTTAAGTGAAAGAGCTGGACATTTAAACCTTGGAGTTGAAGGTATGATGCTCATGGGGGCTGTACTTGGGTTTTTAACTGCATCTGCAACTTCCAATCCTATTTTATCTGTTTTGGCAGGGGCCATGGGTGGATTTATAGGAGCTTTAATATATGCTTTTTTAACAATTGAACTTAGAGCAAATCAGGTTGTAAGCGGACTTACTTTAAGTATATTTGGAGCAGGTTTTTCTAGTTTTATGGGTAAAGGCTTAGGTGGAAAAGTAGTGCCAGCAGATTTAAAGGCATATTTTGGTCCTGTACCAATTCCTCTTTTGTCGGATATACCTATACTTGGAAGAGCTTTATTTAACCAGAGCCCATTTGTGTACTTTGGATATATTTTAGCTATAGTACTTGGAATTTATTTATATAAAACAAGACCAGGCCTTAATTTAAGAGCAATTGGTGAAAGCCCTGGAGCTGCAGATGCTGCAGGAATCAATGTATCTTTATATAAATATATACACGTAACTTTAGGCGGTGCATTATGCGGCCTAGGAGGAGCTTTTTTATCACTTGTATATGTACCAGCATGGCAAGAGGGAATAACTGCTGGGAGAGGGTGGATTGCAGTTGCACTAGTTATATTTGCATCATGGAACCCATATAAAGCAATCATTGGATCCTACCTTTTTGGAGGACTTGATATTATAGGCTTTAGAATACAAGGTACAAAGTTTGCTGTATCTCAGTACTTTATTGATATGCTTCCATATATAGTAACAATATTAGTACTTGTTATTTCATCCATTAAAAACTCAAGGAAGAATTCACCACCTAAAGGACTTGGAGAAGCCTATTATAGAGAAGAAAGATAAAACCTAAAAAGCCTAAAGCCTCAAAATTATGGGGCTTTTTTTAGTGCTGCCAAGTGTGGCAGCGACTATACTTTTTAACTGTTGCATATTTCTTCTTAAAATAATAATATTAACATTAGGCAAAACTTTAATAATAACAGGTTTAAACAGAAGGAGAATTTGAAATGAAACAATTAGTAACACTTGGAATAGAGTCTAGCTGTGATGAAACATCTGCAGCTGTTGTAGTAGATGGAAGAGAAATACTTTCTAATGTTATTTCGTCACAGATAGATGTGCATAAAAAGTTTGGCGGAGTTGTACCTGAGGTTGCATCAAGGAAACATGTTGAAATGGTCAATGTAGTAATTAAAGGGGCTTTAGATGAGGCTAATGTTACTATGGATGATATTGATATAATAGGTGTAACATATGGGCCTGGGCTTGTAGGAGCATTATTAGTTGGATTATCTGCGGCGAAAGCATTGGCATATGCCACGGGTAAGGACTTTGTTGGGGTAAACCATATAGAAGGCCATATATGTGCTAACTTCCTTGCACATAAAGATCTTAAACCACCCTTTGTATCTCTTGTAGTGTCAGGTGGACATACAAACATAGTAAATATTAAAGATTATGGTGAATACGAAATATTAGGAAGGACAAGGGATGATGCAGCAGGAGAGGCCTATGACAAAATAGCAAGGGCAATAGGGCTTGGTTATCCTGGAGGACCGCTTATAGATAAACTAGCTAAAAGTGGGCAAAAGGATGCCATATCTTTTCCTAGAGCTCGTATAGAGGATGGAGAATACGATTTTAGCTTTAGTGGGGTAAAATCTTCAGTGTTAAATTATCTTAATAAAATGCATATGGAAAAGAAAGAGGTAAACACTGCTGATGTTGCAGCCTCATTTCAGGAGGCGGTAGTTGACGTTTTAGTTAGTAACACCATATCTGCTGCAATTAAGCAGAAATCTAAAAACGTTGGGATTGCAGGCGGAGTTGCAGCAAATTCTAGGCTAAGAGAAAGATTTATGGAAGAAGGAGAGAAAAATGGGCTTGATATTTTCTTCCCGCCAATTATTCTCTGCACAGATAATGCTGCCATGATTGCATCAGCAGCATATTATGAGTACCTTAAAGGAAATCTGTCTGATATGTACCTTAATGCCAACCCCTCATTGAAGCTAGGGCAAAGGTAGCAATGTATGGATTGTTTGGTTTAGTTAAACTGAGCAATCCATTTATTATGCATTAATAATCATAAACTTATGTAAATAACGAAGGTTTACTTAAATTTCAACAGTATGTTAGTAAATAAGTTGTGGATAATGTGAAAATACGACTATATTTGATATATACCGCCATTAACGGGTGTGGATAACTATGTGGATAATGTGGATTATTAACGTTTACATAATATTTTTAATTAACCAAAACGCTATTTTATGTATACTAAGCATTTAGTATAAATAAACATTATATTAACTAGTAAAAAATAATGGAAATACATAAGTGGAAAATAAAAATAGGGAACAAAAATTACAATTTCTGTTCCCATTCATCATATAATTGGTTTAATTTAGTGTCTAACTCTTTTAATTGATCATGTACCTTCTGGGATTTTTCAGGATTTGAATACACATCTTCAAGGCATAAAAGTTCATTTAAATCCATAATCTCTTTTTCTATATCTTCAATATCTTCCTCTAAAGATTTTATAGCTTCTTTTTTCTGAAGTTCTATTTTTTGCTGTTCTTTAAGCTTCCTTTTTTCTTCTTTTGCAGCGGTTTTAGTGATTGTAGTATAAGCTTTAGGTTCCTCAATAAATCTAGTAGGCCTTCCTTTTTTCTCTAAGTAATAAGAATAGTTACCAGAGTACTCAGCCATGCCATCTATGCCACTAAAATATATTATTTTTGTTGCAACCCTGTTTAAAAAGTACCTGTCATGAGATATTGTAAGTATGGTACCATCATAATTCATTAGTGCATTTTCAAGGGCTTCCTTTGAGAGTATGTCAAGATTATTTGTTGGCTCGTCAAGAAGCAAGAAGTTTGACTTTGAGAGTATTAGTTTAACAAGAGCAACCCTGCTTTTTTCTCCACCGCTTAAAAGGTTTATTTTTTTAAAGACATCCTCACCTGAAAACAGAAATGCTCCTAAAATAGTTCTAAGCTTTGTTTGAGTAAGATCAGGATAACTATCCCATACTTCATCAATTACTGTTTTATTAGGGTCTAAATAAGACTGCTCTTGATCGTAATATCCTATGTTTACATTTCTGCCAAGAAGTACTTCACCACCATCTTGGCTTAATAGCCCCATTATTATTCTAAAAAGAGTTGTCTTGCCCGTGCCATTTGGCCCAATTATTGCCACCTTTTCTCCTCTTTTAATTTCAAAATCAATGTTATCAAATAAAAGCTTATTATCAAAAGATTTTGATAGGTTTTCAACCTTTAAAACATCATTTCCGCTTCTAGACCTTGTTTCAAATTTTATTTTTGCAGCAATGGGCTCATTGTCAGGCTTTTCAATTCTTTCAATTCTATCTAGGGCTTTTTCTCTGCTTTCAGCCTGCTTTATGCTTTTCTCTCTGTTATAGGATCTAAATCTTTCTATAACTGCTTCCTGCCTTGCAATTTCCTTTTGTTGAAGAGCATACTGCTTTAAATAATTTTGCCTTCTTACTTCCTTCTCCTTTACAAAATATGAATAATTGCCATTGTACTGTTCAAGGCTCTTACCATCCATTTCAAAGGTTTTGTTTGTTATTACATCAAGGAAAAATCTATCATGAGATATTATAAAGACTGAGCCTTTATACTGTTTCAAAAAGTCCTCAAGCCATTCTACTGCATCTAGATCTAAATGGTTTGTAGGTTCATCAAGAAGCAGTATATCCGGCTTTGAAAGCAAAAGCTTACCAAGTGCAATCCTTGTTTTTTGTCCACCGCTTAATATATTTATTTTTTTATCAAAGTCCCCATCATCAAAACCAAGACCTACTAAAACGCCTCTTATAAAACTTTTATATCCATAACCATCGGATTGGTTAAACTTATCTAAAAGATCAGCATACTCTGAAAGTAGTTTATTATGGTATTTTTCATCTGCAATATGTTCTTTTTTTGATATTAATATTTCAAGCTCCCTAAGCCGCTTCTCCATATTTATAATATCAGAAAATACTTTGAGCATCTCGTCCATTATTGTATCTTCAGAGTTTAAGGACATATTTTGAGGCATATAGCCTATGGCTTTATATTTATCAATATATATATCACCAGAATCTTTTGGAATCTCACCTACTATAGTTTTAAACAAGGTGGATTTGCCTGCTCCATTTACCCCTACAAGGCCTATTTTGTCACCATCTTGTATATTGAACGTTATATTTTCAAGTATTGTATTTATTCCATATGATTTGCATAAATTTATACATGAAAGTAAAATCAATTATATCACCCCAAAATCGGTTATTTGAATTTTAATACATAAAGAGTATAATAATAAATATTATACTATAAAAAACGATTATGACATAACAAACTTGACACTCATTGAGTTAAGTAATACTATAAAAATATAAAGCAGTTGTTAATATATTAACTATAATGTAGACTAAAGATACAATATGAATTAAGGAGTGGTACTTAATGAGCGATAGACGGCAAATATCAATGGCTGTTGTAAGAAGGCTTCCAAAATACCACAGGTATTTGCTGGAGCTTATAAGCAATGATGTTGACAGGATATCATCAAAGGAATTAAGTGAGAAGATCGGTTTTACTGCTTCACAGATAAGACAGGACTTAAATAACTTTGGCGATTTCGGGCAGCAGGGCTATGGATATAATGTAAAAGAATTATATAACCAAATAGGCAATATACTTGGATTAAATGAAACCTATAATACAATAATAATCGGTGCAGGTAATATTGGTCAAGCAATTGCAAATTATAGCAATTTTTCTAAGCTTGGATTTACTAATCAGGCTATATTTGATAAAAATCCAAAACTTATAGGGCTTAAAATTAGGGATATTGCAATTCTTGATGTGGAGTTTCTTGAAGACTACCTAAAGAAAAATAATATCGACATAGGGATACTTTGTACCCCAAGAGAACAGGCACAGGAAATAACAGATACATTAGTAAAAAATGGCGTTACAGCAATATGGAATTTTGCTCCTATAGATCTTCAGGTTCCAGATAATGTAGTAATCGAAAATGTTCATTTAAGCGAAAGTCTTTTAACCTTGACATATAGACTAAATGAACCTAAATTGCTTCATGATATTAAAAAGTAAATAATATAGGCAGTAATTAAAGAATGAGGTGTCGTAAATTACTTTAAAGTGGTTTGTGACACCCTATTCTTTACGTATGAGCATATCTGTAAGTACCACACATAAGCAAAAAAAGCTGAAGCTAGAGGCATTAAGTGGAATTACATCGTAGAATTGTAAAAGGAATACTATAAATATTATGATAAAGCCTATAAACCGGAAATACTTTTTAAAAAAATTTAACATTGCTTTTACCTCCTAAAGAGTTATACACAATATCAGGTTGTTTAACCTGATTATATGCTAAAGGAACAAGTGAATGGACAGTGTCAATTAATTATTGCTTAATTATAAAATTAAATTAGATCTTTTTTACAGTCTATTTAAGCCCTACAAATAAATGAGCTAAATCCATTGTATCAGAAAGTGGAAAAGGAGTAAACACCTAACTTTTATGAGTAGGCCATATATAGGGCTTTAGTAAGGAAACCACATCCGAAAAAACGCCTCCAAGTTAATTTTATGCTACCTTAACTTGGAGGCGTTTCATGCACAAATTATTTCACTGCGTACTCATTACCCGATTAATTTAATATTTACACCGTTAGGGTACAAATATTAAAGATATAGCCAGCCAGGTGGATTGATACTGTGCAGAGCTATAACGTCAAAGTCTACTGGATACATATAGTAAGTGCCTTCATATGACTCTGTTCTCTGTTTAACCTGCATTCTTACAAGATTATAGTTTGGGTTGTCCTGAAGTATGTCTTTAATGTTTTCAAGCTGGTCAATAGATTTAGTAATAGTACTCTGTATTGTGCTAATTTTATACCCCCATGCCGTAAATAAGACATCCGAAGTAACAGCTAGTACCTTTCCTACTATTCCCGTAGGTTGAGCTAATAAGCCAAGCCATGCCAAAATACCAGCAGCTGAAGAACATTGGTCTGCTTCTGTATCATATCTTGATCTTGCATTTTTTAATTGAGCCAGCATATCATTTAGCTCTGCTTTGTTAAATTCTTTTGTGTTGGTTGTATTAATTGTTGCCATAACACATCACTCCTTATGAAAATAATATCAGGGATCCAAATGGCCATTTGTTTTACCCCTCATACTATAGAAAGTGATTTATGTAAAAAAAGCAACCTCAAAAAATAAGAAGAAAGAATCGGTAATTTACTAACTTCGCATTTGTAAGATATGCTATCATTTCTAAGCTTTTAACTAAACTACCTGAGATATAATAGTTAGTAACTGCCTGCTTACCATTCCCTAAATCTCTGAAAGTTTCCCAGAGCTTGCTTTCATCCACAGACTATTTACTGAATTCTAATCCTACCTTTCTTCTATTGCTTTGAGTTAATCTCATGTTTCCCCCATTGTTCTATATGTCAATGGTTTACAAAATGTGCACAAAAGTAGTTCTTTATAGTTAGGAGTAGAATTTATGGGGGTGTAAGTATGGATGAGTCTATTTATAATTTGATTAATTGCATACAGAAAGGCGATGAAGATGCACTATTAGAAATGATTAATAGATTTGAACCGTTAATTAAAAAGCTCTCTAAAAAAATGATATATGAGAAATCAGAAACAGATCTAATAATTTTCTTCATACAAATATTACAATCGCTAGATTTAGGTAAATTCAGCAAGTTCTCCGAAGCGTCGTTAGTAAGGTATATACAGGTTTCATTAAACAATAAGGCAATAGGCTGCTCAAAAAGGCATTATTTATATAAGATAGAAGAAGTACATTTAGATTTTGATATGTTTTATGCTGATACAAATACAGGTGTTGATATCAGCACTAAATTAGCTATTCATGAGTTACTTGAATTGAATGAATTATCACAACGGCAAAGGGAAGTTTTAAAACGGTATTATTTATATGGATATTCGGACATAGAAATAGCTCAAAAACTAAATATAAGTAGACAGGCTGTATGTAAATCAAGAAATCGTGGGTTAAATATAATTAGGGATTATCTTAAGATAGATCTCCTAAATTAGAGAGGGGGTAATCATAATGGAAAGCAAATTGTTTAAGTTAGCAGCATCGCAAGGTATATGGGCTGTCCTTAGTATTGCACTAATATTTTATATCTTAAAAGCCCAGGAAAAGAGAGACTTAAACCAGGAGATTAGAGAAAAAGGGTATCAAGATATAATTACTAAATTAACAAAAAATCTTAATATTGTAGGCGATATAAAATCTGATGTTAAAGATATAAAAAGCTTTATATCAAAAAAGTAGATATAATATTATATACTCGAAGGTTTACATGACTAATGGTTTGCGGCATTTTTTTACAAAGAATAAATAGCTATATTATGAATATTTAACCCAAATATTATATATTATTCTATAGGTATATTATTGGGGGTTTGGTAATGTTCATAAAAAAAGGCTCAAGGGTATTGATTACGACATTTATGGCACTTGCTATATTAGTTCTAAATACATTATTATTTAAAGTTGTATTTAGCTTTAATGAGTTTAATACGAAGAGCTATTATGTAATGGGTGGAAAGCTTTATGATGATACGGAAGAGTATAGTTACAATAATGACAAAGAAAGTATAAAACCAGATGATGTATACATAGATAGCCTATTAAGGCCATCTGATAATAACCCTATTGCTAAAAAGTACTTTTTTAATAGTGAACAGGGCATACCTAAAACATTTCAACTGCCGATGGATGTGGTAAGGGCATATTACGATATTTTAAGTGATGCATCAAATATAGACAGTAAAAAAGAAGAATATGCAAATATAGGACTTGATAAGCAGCCATATCCTCTTGCATATGAGCTTTTATCACAGGATGTAAAAAGTAATCTCAGCTTAAATGAGTTTATAAACTCATTTAGCGGAATAGGGCACATAAACCTTATAAAACTAATAGAAGGTACAATAAATAGAAAAGATGATGAAGAGATTTATAATTATTTTGTTGAGGTTGAAACCATTGAGAAAGATAACACCTTAGAAAAGACTGGTTTTCTAAAAACAAATTTTTGCTATTATTATGGATTTGCATCAGTTAAGCAAGATGAAGATAGGGGTTGGAGTATTTGCAATATAGAGATTAAACCAGAAAATTTTTTGCATCATGCATATCATGAGTGGAATAATGAGGCGGGTGCAATAGTAAAGGGCAAATATGAAGCAGATAAACAAATTATAGAGGATATACTTGGCGTTGAGGAGAATGGTTATTTTAGATATGTATACGCAAAGGGAAAAGACAAAAGACAGTATAGAATACAGTTTGTTAGAGTTACAAATGGAGAGGATATTGAACTTAGACAATATGTATTAGAAGATGACAAGTGGAAAGAAGTTTACCTAATGAAATAAAATATGTTGACATGATTTTTTAATTATGTAGAATAATATATATACATGAAGTATTTATTAAAATAAAATATAAATTCATTGAAAGGGAAGAGTAGATATAATCCTCATTCTAGGGAGCTAGCATTTAGTGGAAGCTGGTATGCAGGTTATATTGAAGGAAGCCCTAGAGAATTTATTTTTAAGTGGGCTTAGCCAATTTAGGTGGTACCGCGGAAGTTAAAACTTTCGTCCTATATAGGATGGAGGTTTTTTATTTTTTATACTAAGTATAAGAGGAGGATTTTAAATGAAGGAAGTTAGAACAAGATTTGCACCAAGTCCTACAGGATATATGCACATTGGAAACCTAAGGACAGGGCTTTATGCATATCTATTAGCTAAAAAGTATGGCGGAAAGTTTATATTAAGGATAGAAGATACAGACCAGGAAAGGTATGTAGAAGGAGCTGTTGATGTAATATACAATGTGCTTAAACTGACAGGGCTTAAGCATGATGAAGGACCAGATATAGGCGGAGATTATGGCCCCTATGTACAAAGCGAGAGAAGAGATATTTATAAAAAGTATGCAGAAGAGCTTATAGAATTGGGCGGGGCTTATTACTGCTTCTGCTCTAAAGAAGAGATTGCCAGTGCAAGGGAAAAACATAATATGCTAAAGGATGGACCATTTAGGTATAATGATCCATGCAAAAAGCTTTCAAAAGAAGAGGCGAGAGAAAGGATAGAGAATGGCGAGTCCTATGTTTATAGGCAAAGGATACCTCAAATTGGTACAACAACATTTAAAGATGAAGTATTTGGAGAAATCACCATTGAAAATAGTACCTTAGATGAGAGTGTATTATTAAAATCAGATGGACTTCCAACATATAATTTTGCCAATGTAATAGATGATCATCTTATGAAAATAAGCCATGTTTGCAGAGGGGTTGAGTATCTATCTTCAACACCTAAATACAATATATTATACAATGCTTTTGGATGGGAGATTCCAGAGTATATACATCTTCCTCATATAACAAAAGAGGGTGGCAAAAAGCTAAGTAAAAGAGAAGGAGATGCATCCTTTGATGATTTCTATAATAAGGGCTATCTTGTAGATGCAATAATAAATTATATAGCTCTATTAGGCTGGAATCCTGGAGGAGAAAGAGAAATATTTAATCTAAAAGAGCTTGAAGAGGCATTTAGCATAGAAGGCCTTAGCAAGTCTTCAGCAATGTTTGATATAAAAAAACTAAACTGGCTAAATGGAGAGTATATAAGAAAGATGACTGTAGATGAGTTCCATGAGAAAGCTCTTCCTTATTATAAAAAGGCTATTAAAAACCCAAACATAGATTTGCATAAGGTAAGCGAATTACTTCATGTTAGAACAGAGGTTTTATGTGACATTCCTGAACAGATTGACTTTCTAGAGGAATTGCCAGAATACGATACAGACCTTTATGTTCATAAGAAGATGAAGACAAATTATGAAAATTCACTGGAAAATTTAAAGGTTGCCTATGATGTATTGGAAAGTTTGGATACATGGAATCATGACGAAATAAATAATTGTTTAATGGATAGTATAAAAAGGTTAGGGATAAAAAATGGGCAGATGCTCTGGCCAGTTAGAACAGCCTTATCAGGAAAAAAGTTTACTCCTGGCGGAGCAATTGAAATTGCAGATATACTTGGAAAAGCAGAATCATTAAGAAGGATTAAAGTGGGAATAGATAAGTTGGAGAATAGGTAATAAGAGTTAAGAGGCTTCTGGGTGGATACTTTATTGATGGTAATTAAATGATAAAGGTATATTTTATTCAGAAGCCTTTTTAATTTCAAAGCCTTTGGATATGGATTCGGTTTCACTCCCTATGGTAACTGAGGCTGTTACAATGTAGGAGCCTGCAGGAAGTAACTTCCCGGTGTTTGGCTTTAGGTTAAAGGCTATATTCCTGCTGCCATCAGTTATTATTTCACCAGGAATGCTATCTCCAGTGTCTTTATAGAGCCATAGGCATGATACCTTGCTATCTTTTGGCAGATCCTTAGATTGTATAACAAAATATATAACAGGGTCTGACTGGCTAAATTCTGAAGATATATCAATGGGCTTTAATTCACTGTTATTGCTTACGGATTTACAAATAACAGGGTTTAGAAGATGGGTTGCTGAAATTTCTGAAGTAACTTCAAAATTATCTTTTATTTCTATTGTTTTTCCGTTTACTTCAGTTGTAACCTTAACTTCATACTGCCCTGCAGGAAACCTGCTTCCACTTCTTTTTAGGTTAAATGATTTATACCCTGAGCCGCTTACAATCAGTTCAGATGGAATTTCTGTACCATCTTTAAGGTATTTCCAATGGGCTGTAAGCTTGGTATTCTTAGGGAGATTGTTTATTCTAAATGAAAAATAAATAATAGGATCACTTTGGGTGAATACATTTTGTACTTCCATGGGCTTTGATGTATTTTCATCAATGGACTTGGCTATTTTTACCTCATCAATGCTGGAATCTTTATTTGGTAATGAGCATGATGATAACGATACTAGGAATAAAATAAATATAAGTGAAAAAATAATATAAACTGTTTTTTTCAAATAAATCTCCCCCTAATAGTGAACTATAATAGATAAATGATTTATAATTATTTAAAAGCACTTATAATATAAATATAGTATTCGAATAAAAATCAGTTATTAAACACTAAACAAATATATTTATAAAAAGGTATATATAAAAAAATATGTATGTTTTGTTTAAATAATTACAGTATTATTTAAACACTATAGATTGATATTAATTTATTAAGGGAGAGTCCTATGAAAATTGATATAAAGAGGATAACTTATGTTCTTGCTGGAAGTTTAATATCTGCAGTATCTATAAATGAATTTATGATTCCTCACCATCTTTTAAGCGGAGGAGTTGGAGGAGTAGCATTAATTTTGCAATACATAACTGGATTTTCCGCTGGAGCTTTAATTTTGATTATGAACATACCAATATTTTTATTTGGTATAAAAACCATAGATAAGGATTTTATTATATATAGCGTAATTGGTACTTTTAGCATGTCAGTATTTCTAATACTTCTCAAAGATGTTACTATTTTTAATAGACTTGTTGTTGATGATATAATGCTCGCAAGTATATTCGGCGGTGTTGCCCACGGCCTTGGAGCTGGCATAGTATTCAAAAACAGAGGATCCATGGGTGGAAGCGATATAATTGCAGTAGTTGTAAAAAGGAAAAGATCTATAAATATAGGAACTATAAGCTTTTTGATAAACCTTGTTATTGTATATATATCATCTTTCTTGTTTGGAATGAAGCCTGCAATGTATACTCTTATTTCAATGTATATAAGCTCTCGTGTACTTGATAAAGTTCAAGAAGGCTTTGATAGAAAGAAATCTGTAATGATTATTACTGAAAAAGAAGAAGAGGTGGCTCAGGCTATAATTACTACTTTGCATAGAGGTGTTACATACCTTTATGGTGAGGGAGCATATACTCTAAACCAAAGAAGAATTTTGTATTGTATAGTTACCACAAAGCAGATTGCAAAAGTTAAGCATATAGTAAATATAATAGATCCTAAAGCTTTCTTTACCATAAACGATACATCAGAGGTAATGGGGAAAGGGTTTAAAAGTAGCAGCATCTAGATATAGTATTACTTAAGGGGGTTATTGGTTTGAGCAAGGAATACGGGGTATTTGATATATTAGGTCCTGTCATGATTGGACCTTCAAGCTCTCATACGGCCGGGGCTGCTAAGCTTGGGAGGATAGCTCAGAAAATTGCCGGAGATAATATAAAAAAAGTAACATTTTATCTCCATGGTTCCTTTGCAAAAACATATAAGGGCCATGGAACTGATAAGGCCCTTTTAGCTGGCGTACTTAAAATGGAGCCGCAGGATGAGCATTTAAAGAACTCTTTTGATATTGCAGCAAGGGAAGGATTAGAATACGAATTTATTGAGACAGATCTTGGAGATGTCCATCCTAACACGGTTAAGTTTAAATTTGATTTATATAATGGAAAAGTCATGACTGTAACTGGTTCATCTATTGGAGGAGGAAGCATTCTTATTACAGAGGTTGATGGGGAAAGCGTGGAGCTTACTGGTGAGTATCCTGCAATTATTACAAAACACAAGGATAAACCAGGCATAATAACAGCTGTTTCATCTGTGCTTTCAAATTTAGGGGTTAATATAGCGTTTATGAAGGTTTTTAGGAAAAGAAGGGGGCAAACAGCCTCAATGGTTGTTGAGACGGATGGTATAATTCCTAAAGATGCTATAAATTACATTTCTAAAATAGAGGGTATAGAAGATGTAAAGGTAATCAATCCAATTTGAGGGGTGGAGATTTTTTGATATACAGTGGAGAAGAATTGCTTAAAGCTTGTAGGGCAAATCAATGCAAAATTAGCAGTATAGCCATAGAAGAAGAGACAAAAACATCTTCATTAAGCCGCAATGAAATAATAGAAAAGATGAGATTAAACTTTGAGGTTATGAAAAGCTCTGCATCTTGTGCTTTAGAAAATGAAATGAGGTCTGTAAGTGGTTTAACTGGTGGAGATGCAAAGAAGGCTTGGAAAAGAAGTTTACAGAATAAAACAATCTGTGGCAAGACTATAAACACTGCAATGGCTAGGGCCTTATCTTGTTCAGAGGTAAATGGAGCCATGGGAAAGATTGTTGCTGCACCAACTGCAGGATCCTGTGGCATATTACCTGCAGTTATAATTACAGTGTCTGAAAATTATAATTCAAGCGAAGAGGATGTAATAAATTCTTTATTTACTGCTTCAGCAATAGGGGGAATAATTGCCCATAATGCCACACTATCAGGAGCAGAAGGCGGATGTCAGGCTGAATGTGGGTCAGCATCAGCAATGGCTGCAGCTGCAGCTATTGAGCTTGCTGGAGGAAATCCTGATGAGTGCTTAAATGCTTCTGCAATTGCAATAAAATGTGTTTTAGGTCTTGTATGTGACCCTGTGGCAGGACTAGTTGAAGCACCTTGCGCTAAAAGGAATTCAATGGGTGCTGTATCAGCCATGGCTGCTGCAGATATGGCATTGGCAGGTATAAAAAGTATAATACCATTTGATGAGGTGGTTGATGCAATGTATAGGGTTGGAAGGGCAATACCTTGTGAGCTTAGAGAAACTGCCCAAGGTGGGCTTGCAGCTACCCCTACAGGTAAACGCCTTTTTAATAAAGTATTTAAAAAATAAAAAAACATATTCTTTTAAGACACCTTCTTTATATAATATAATTAAGTGATATTATTTGTAGGTGATAGAATATGGATTTTCTTGATAATGATTATTTACCACCTGATTATTCAGGGCTTATGAAATCATATAGCTATGATTTGAATTTCCTTGCTGATATACTTACAAAACTTGTAAGCTCATATAAACTACTTATAAGCACTGCAGAGGAATCTAACAGGATTACCCTTGCAAAGAAGGGAAATGTAAAGGATGCAATTGAAAGGGCAGAAGAGGTAGGAAAGATAATCGATAAGATTTTGGTGGTTCTTAAATATCAGACAGATTTATATACAGATTACACTAATTCTAAAGGAGACTTTTTAAATACTAATTTTTCATTTAATGATATCATTAGATGTGAGGTAGACCAATTCATAAAGCGCAAAGATGATAGCGGTGAATAAGATAAAAAAAATCCCGATTATTCGGGATTATATTTTCTTTATCTGTATTTTACTTATCATAAGATATGATAGGAGTAAAACTAGTATCAATGTAACTGCAGCATGGTTTGCTAGCTTAAATGCGGCGATATTATCTAATGCTACAATAGAACCTGCTACAGTAATTGGAACGCCCATATATACATTGCTGAATTCAGTTACATTATATCTTGCAAGTCTAAATGCACTGCAAATAGGATATAATAAAAGCGCTACATAACCCAATGGTATTAAAGTGTATAAAGAAACTCTCCAAGCTAATATCATTGGAGCAACACCAAAAGAAACTAGATCCGAAAGAGAATCAAGCTCTTTACCTAGTGGGCTTACTGCATTAAAACTCCGGGCAATACGACCATCATATCTATCTGCAAGTGCAGCAGATAGTATGCATATATTTGCAGCTAAATACCTATCTTCAAAACACAATATAATGGCGATTATACCCAAACTTAAATTTAAATAAGTAAATAAGTTTGGGATTGAGGATTTATTCATTAATTAGCCTCCCTATAATTGTTGTTCCACCCTTTACTTTTTGGCCAACCTCAACAGCTATTTCTACATTATTTGGTACTATAACTTCTGTGCATGAACCAAATTTAATAAGCCCAAATCTTTCTCCTTGTTCAAGATTGTCTCCTACATTTGACCAGCATACTATCCTCCTTGCTACAAATCCAGTTATTTGGTTTACCAATATCTTCATTTTGTCATTTTCTATGCCTATTGTATTTCTTTCATTGAGCTCAGAAGCATGACTTTTGAATGCAGGAAAGAACTTTCCATCCTTATAGTGTTTGTATTTTACTACTCCTTTTATAGGGCTTCTATTTACATGAACATTAAATAATGATAAAAATATGGAAACTTTTATTGCCTGTCCATTTATAAAATTATCATCATAAATTTCCTGTATAGAAAGTACCTTGCCATCTGCAGGAGATAAAATCAAACTACTATCCTTGCTAATCTTTCTTTCTGGGTTTCTAAAAAAATAAAGTACAAATAAAAACATGAGTCCAGGTATAATTGCACCTATTTTGCTGAAATAGCCTACAATAATTGTAAGCACGAGGCAAATTGAAATGTATGGTATACCTTCTTTACTAAATGGAAGTTTCATACTTACTTCTCCCTTTCATATTATTATTGTTCATAAAGGAGATATAAACATATATATTATAAATTAAACTTAGCCTTCATACAAGGACTATTAATTTAATAATATATATACAGAAGTTTTACTGGCGTCTAGGGTAAATATTTCTTATACTAAATATATATAGTATAATGTATAAAGTACTTTATATAACATGAGACGGCTAAAAATAAAAAAGCACTTATATTATTTATGTATTATAGAAAAAGCTTATCAAGTTTGAAGGGATGATACTAATATGAAAAAGATAAGATTAATTTACAATCCAGGCTCTGGTGACAGGAGTTTTAAAAAAAGATTGGACCACCTATTTGAAGAGTTTCAGAGAGATGGCTTTCAGGTAGTCCCTTATAAAACCTTAAATGTAGAAGATATAGATCATGCAGTAGCACTTACACCTAATGAGGAATACTATGCTATCGCTATTGCAGGGGGTGACGGAACTATAAACAGAGTGGTTAATGCAATGGCCAAATATAATTTGAATCTTCCTATTGGAATATTTCCATGGGGTACTGCAAATGACCTTGCTGCATATTTTAATATACAGAGGGATATAAAGACATGCTGCAAAAACTTCACTGATGGGAATATACGAGAAATAGACCTAGGAAAAATAAATAATAGGTATTTTGTAAATGTAGCTGCTGGAGGATTGCTCACAGATGTATCTCAAAAGATAGACATTAATATGAAAAACACTCTAGGGAAATTAGCATATTATTTAAAAGGTGTGGAACAACTGCCTAATTTTAGGCCAATACCTTCAACATTTACAACAAAGCAAGAGGTAATTAGTGAAGATATATATCTTTTTATGGTATTTAATGGCCGCTCTGCAGGCGGATTTGATATGCTCGCAAAAGGTGCAAAAATAGATGATGGTAAAATAGACTTAATAGCAATAAAAGCTTGCCCCGTAATGGAGCTTATACCACTATTTTTTAGAATATTAAAGGGAGAACATTTGACTGATGACAATGTCATCTATATAAAAACCGATAAATTAAGTATAGATTGTGAAATTGATGTTGAAACAGACATAGATGGAGAAGCAGGCCCCCATTTTCCAGTGGATATAGAAGTTATTCCAAAGTGCCTTAAAATATTTGTACCCAAATCAGTATAGGAATAAAAAAAGAATCACCCACGACTTGTGGGTGATTTAATCGACTCTAACGAGCTTCCTTTTCTGTAAGTGCAAGTCCCTCATACCACCTATGTGTATTTCATTGTTCTTTTAGAAATACTTTAAATATGGTATTATAATTCTATTGATTAGAGTAGAGGTGTTATATATGGCAATGAGTTTTTTACCAGTTTGCAGAAGTGATATGAATGAAAGAGGCTATGATTGCCTCGATTTTTTATTTATAAGTGGTGACGCATATGTTGACCACCCTTCTTTTGGTCCTGCAATAATAACTAGGATATTAGAAGCTGATGGATTTAAAGTTGGCATTATTGCTCAGCCAGACTGGAACGATATAAAGTCTTTTACTATAATGGGGACTCCAAGGTTTGGAGTATTAATCTCCTCAGGAAATATAGATTCAATGGTTAACAAATATACTGTAGCTAAGAAAAAGAGACATTCTGATTCATATTCACCAGGAGGTAAAATTGGTAAAAGACCTGACAGGGCAACTATAGTTTATGCAAACAAAGCTAGAGAGGCTTTTAAAGATACACCCATAATACTTGGAGGAATTGAAGCTAGTTTAAGAAGATTTGCTCATTATGATTATTGGGACGATAAGGTAAGGCGCTCCATACTTTTAGACTCTAAGGCAGATCTTTTAGTATATGGCATGGGAGAAAGAGCAATACTTGAAATTGCAAATCTATTAAGGTATGGAAAAAACGTCAAAGAGATTCATGATGTAAGAGGAACCTCTTATGTCTCAAATAATATTGATGATTTAGATAAATACATTAAAACACCTTCCTTTGAAGATGTATCAACCAATAAGGAAGAATATGCAAAAGCATTTAAAATACAGTATGAGCAACAAGATGCCATATATGGGGGAACTATTGTTCAACCTCATGATAATAGATTTGTTATACAAAATCCTCCTTCTATTCCCATGACAACTGAAGAACTAGATATGGTATATGATTTACCTTATGCAAGAGATTATCACCCAATGTATGAAAAGTATGGAGGGATACCTGCAATAGAAGAGATAAAGTTCAGTATAACAAGCCATAGAGGATGTTTTGGGGGATGTTCTTTTTGTGCTCTTACATTCCATCAAGGAAGAACCATACAACAAAGAAGCCATGAAAGTATATTAAAAGAAGTAAACAAGTTAGTTGCAGACCCTGACTTTAAAGGGTATATACACGATGTTGGAGGCCCTACCGCAAATTTTAGGAATACAGCCTGCAACAAGCAAAAGACTCAAGGAGTATGCAAAAACAGGCAGTGTCTATTTCCTAGCCCTTGTAAAAATTTAATTATTGACCACAGTGATTATCTAAGCCTATTAAGAAAAATAAGAGAAGTGCCGGGAGTTAAGAAGGTTTTTATCCGCTCTGGAATAAGATATGACTACCTAATTTATGATAAAAGCAATGAATTTATAAATGAACTATGCAAATATCATGTAAGCGGCCAATTAAAAGTTGCTCCAGAGCATATTTCAGACAGGGTTTTATCAAGCATGGGAAAGCCAAGTAGAGATGTATATGAAAGATTTGTTAAAAAATACAATGATATAAATAAAAAGCTAGGCAAAAAGCAATATCTAGTACCATATCTTATGTCAAGCCATCCTGGAAGCGATTTATATGCAGCCATTGAACTTGCTGAATACATAAGAGATATGGGTTATAACCCTGAACAAGTTCAAGACTTTTATCCAACTCCTGGGAGCCTTTCAACATGTATGTATTATACTGAAATAGATCCTAGGGATATGAAAAAAGTTTATGTTCCCAAAAATCCTCATGAAAAAGCTATGCAAAGAGCCTTACTTCAGTTTAAAGACCCTAAAAATTATAGGCTTGTTCATGAAGCATTAATAAAAGCAGGTCGTGAAGACCTTATAGGATTTAATAAGAAGTGCCTTATTAGGTCTAGGCGATAGCTAGACCCTATGCACAGGTTGATGAAATGATTGGAATACACATAATATCATGTAGTTGCTTTTTCCATATTATTTTGTCATAATAGAATATGAAAACTAAATATAAATTTAAGGTGCCTTAAAAGGGTTAAAAGGGAAATGGGTGCAAATCCCATGCGGTCCCGCCACTGTAATATTGGAGCCACTTCAATTATGCCACTAGGAAACTGGGAAGGCTGAGGTTGCTATGATAATAAGCCAGGAGACCTGCCTTATTTTTTATTGTATGCTCACGGGATATGGGTGATATTTTTCAATTAATCTCCATTTTTCTATGGAGATTTTTAATTTTTATGAAAAGAGAGGAGAATTTTTATGAAAAAGAGAATTACAAGTTTTATTTTGCTAGTATTTATGTCCATAGTAATATTAACAGGATGTGGAGGGAAACAAGAGGAGGCAGATAAAAATAAAAAAGGTAAAGAAAGCTTTCCAATAACAATAACAGATGCTTATGGAACAGAGGTTACAATAGATAAAAAACCTGAAAGAATTGTGTCTCTTTCACCTTCAACGGTTGAGGTATTATATAAATTAAACCTTCAAGATAATATAGTGGGTGTTACAGAGTATTGTGATTATCCAAAAGAGGCAGGGAGTAAAACTAAGGTTGGAGATTTTAATGGAACAAATATAGAAAAGATAGTTGAGTTAAATCCTGATATTGTATTTGGAAATCCAGGAATGTCTAAAGAAGACTTTGATAAATTAACAGGGCTTGGTATTAAAGTAATCGTTGCAGAGGCAAGAACTTTTGATAAGATTCCTGATACATTCAAAATGGTAGGCATGGCAACTGACACTTTAGATGAGGCAGAAAAATTGGCTGACGACTTAACAAATAAAGTAAATCAAATAAAAGACAAGGTAAAGGATACTGAAAAGGTTAAGGCATATTATGTTATAAGCTTTGGAGAAGCAGGCAATTGGACAGCTGGGAAAAATACATTTATATCTGATATGATAAATATGGCAGGCGGAGAGAATATTGCAGATGATGTTGATGGATGGAAGGAATATAGCCTTGAGAAGATTATAGAGAAAGATCCAGATGTGATGCTAATCTCTGCCATGGTTGCAAATGATAATAAGGACATACTAAATAGTCAAGAAGGTTATAAAGAAACAGCTGCAGTTAAAAATAAAAACACTGTAATAATTGATGATTATCTAACACAAAGACCAGGGCCTAGGATAGTAGATGGCCTTGAAGCTATTGCAAAAGCACTACACCCTGAGGTTTTTAAGTAAGACTAATATAAGAGCATACAGAAAAGTAGGGATATATATGGGGTATACAGAAAAAAAGGCTAAATACAGGGCTGCATTTTTGTTTATGTTAGTTTTATTAGCCATTGAAGTTGTGGTTTGTGTTACATTGGGTGCAGCGGAGATATCCTTTGGGGAAAGCCATAGGATTATTATTTCAAAAATACCTATACTTAAAAATTTGGTAAGCATAGATGGAATAGATAAGTCACATATAACAATAATTACAAGGCTCAGACTTCCAAGGGTTATTGTGGGAGGGCTTGTAGGTGCAGGGCTTTCAGTTACTGGGACTGCATTTCAAGGTATATTTAAAAATCCATTAGCAGATCCTTATACTATAGGTGCATCCTCAGGGGGAGCATTAGGCGCTGCAATTGCGATTATACTAAAATCAAAGATAGGCTTTGGAGGATTCAGCATTGTATCTATTTTTGCTTTTGTAGGATCCCTGCTTGCTACGTTGGCTGTTTATATGCTAGGCAGGGTAGGAGGAAAGGTGTCTACTACAGCAGTAATACTTTCAGGTGTTGCTTTAAATGCATTATTATCATCTTTAATGTCTATTATATTGCTGTTTAATAAAGATGAGATGAGCCAGATAGTATACTGGACAATGGGAAGCCTTTCAGCTTCAAACTATAGCCAAGTTGCTATACTGCTATTTGGTGTAATAGTTGGAATATCGATACTTTATATATATTCAAGAGACTTAAATATAATGCTTTTAGGTGAAGAGTCTGCAAAGGTACTTGGCATAAATACAGAAAAGCTTAAGATAATAATATTATTTACAGGGTCATTTATAACAGGCATTTGCGTATCTGTATCAGGCATAATAGGGTTTGTTGGCATAGTAATTCCTCACATAATAAGGATTATTGCAGGACCTGACAACCGCATAATAATACCTTTTGCCTCGTTGGGAGGAGCAATGTTTTTAATAGCTGCAGATACTGTAGCAAGGATTTTGATTCCTCCTGTTGAGATACCAGTTGGCATTTTAACCTCTGCCATAGGCGGACCATTCTTTATATATATTCTTCTTAAAAATAAAAAGAAAATGGCATAGGGGTGGTATTGTGGATATTGTTTTAAGTATAAAGAATTTATATTTCAGCTATGAAGACAAAAGTATTTTGAGCAATATAAATATTGATATAGAAAAAGGAAAGTTTATATCCATAATAGGACCTAATGGATCAGGAAAGACTACTTTGCTAAAAAATATGTCATCCGTGCTCATACCTGATAGGGGAAAAGTATTTTTCCAAGGTAAGGACATAAGGGAGTATAGTAGAAAACAACTTTCAAGATACATGGCCTATGTCCCCCAAAGCAGTTATATAAATTTTGAGTTTACTGCAGGGGATATAGTGCTTATGGGCAGATCTCCTTTTCTTAAGCCTTTTGAATCAGAAAAAGCAGAGGATATAAAAATTGCTGAAGATGCAATGAGGATGACAAATGTATTTGAGATTAAAGATAAGAGGATAACAGAAATAAGCGGAGGAGAAAGGCAGAGGGTTATGATTGCTTGTGCACTAGCCCAGACGCCACAGATTATTTTGTTAGATGAGCCTGTAGCTAATCTTGATATACAGCACCAGGTTGAGATATTATCTGTTTTAAAAAAGCTTAGTAAAATCAATAAAGTGACAGTTATAACCGTGCTTCATGATTTAAATCTATCTGCTGAATACAGTGATCTGGTTGTATTATTAAAAGAGGGAAAAATTATTGAATATGGTCCTCCAAAGGATATTATAACAGAAGAAAATATAAAAAATGCTTACAATGCAAATGTATATATGACTAAAAATCCTATGACAGGAAATCCCCATGTAATACCCATAACAAAAAATATTTAAAAGAGCTGAACCAACCCACATTAGATTTTTGGTTTATCTAATGTGGGTTGGATTACAGTCTCCCTTTTAAAGTTAAAAGGTATTATTGGGAAGTATACATATTATTCTTTTCCATGTACTTGTAAATTCCTTCACCATGACCTTGTTCTTCTTTTTGTATGTGATTTAGTGTATTTCTAGCATTTGTGTCTCTAAATTCAAACACTGCAGTATCATACCCGCCTGAAACGAACTTTTCGGTCATTAGCATATCTGTACATAGGGCTGCATCATGCTGGGGGTTTGCTGAACCTGGAGCAGATGATTGAAACTGAGCGTTTGTATTTGTATTTGTGTTTGGTGATGAATTTTGTTTTGCAGACATGTTTGGAATTTGTCCGCTTAGCATTTGATTTACGCTATTTAAATGTTCTTGCTCTTCACCTGCATAAGTCTTGAAAAGCTGCTTAAGTTCAGGATCAGTAGCCTGATTTGAGTAATTGTTATACTTTTGAATACATACCTCCTCATGGCTTTTCTGGTCTTCTAAAAGCATTCTCTCTTTTTGTGATAATTGTAAAGTCATAATAAACACCTCCATGTATAGTTTGCATATGAAATCAAGTCTTATTCATTAAATGTGATTTTTTATTTAACAATAAAAAATCTGCAGCTATATGCTGCAGATTACTTTAGATTACATATTTTGATATATCATTATTAAATTCTTCTGTAATTTCTTTAAAGTGTTGTATGTTTTCCAGTATACCTTTTATTTCTTGAGTATAGCTTGAAACATTTGCACTAACCTCTTCAGTGGATGCAGAGTTTTCTTCTGCTATTGCTGCAAGGGATTCAATCTTCGTACAAACATTGCTTATCTTCTCAGTCTCTTTACCTAAAAGTTCCATAGTACCAAGCATAGTGTTTGACACTACTTGAATAGCTTCAACAGAGTTGTTGCTATTTTTAACTACACCATTTAGTTTAGAACTTTCAACATCTAAGACGCTAAACTGCTCATCAATATTTTCTATAAGGCTGCCTATTTGTACTATAAAGTCCTCAAGATTATTCTTTATTTCATCAACAGCTGATTGAGATTGCTCAGCAAGTTTTCTTATCTCCTCTGCAACAACAGAGAATCCTTTACCAGCTTCTCCAGCCCTTGCAGCTTCAATGGATGCATTAAGAGCTAAAAGATTTGTTTGGTTTGAAATAGATGAAACAATTGAAATTATATTTGTAATATCATTTATCTTGTTTTGTATCGTTGTGCCATTATCTTTAATCTCTTTAGATTTTTTAAGTATATTAAATAGGTTTGATGAAGTACTGTTAACATCACTAAAACTGTTATTTATTTTTTTAACTGCCTCTTCAAGTTCATTCTTATTTGTGTTCTCATTATCGACTACTTTTTTAAGCTGAGATATATTGTCATCAAGCATTGTTACTGATTTTTCAGTTTCCTCTGCCTGCTGCATTGCACCATTTGCAACTTGTTCAACAACACCAGATATCTCATTAGACGTTGTTTCCATGTTGTTTATTCTGCTTTGTATACCACCTTCAAAGCTTGTCATTTCGTCAGTTAAACCCTTAAACCCAACAAAATCAGCTCTTACAGTTTTTTTATACTTAGCTATTTTATTTAGCTGCTCTTCAAAGAAGTCATTGGTTTTTAGCTTATATATATCAGTATATTCATTGCTCATAATAGATTCTATTTCTTGGTCTATAATCTTTTTAGGCATAAGTAAAAGAAAAGATGATAAACCACCACTAAATAAGACTCCTAATATAGAAATAATATATATAATGGATTTACTATCAGTAAATCGTGAAGGAATTAAGATAAATGGCAGTGCTATTATAGCTGAAAGCAATGCTATCTTAACCTCAATAGATTTTATAAATCCAAGTGAGAGTATATTATTTAGTGGATATTTTTTATGCTCATATATTGTATACCCAAACTTGATCTTTAACTCAACGCTGTCATCATTTTTCTCTAATTCATCTATCTGTATATTTTCTTTGAAGTATTCTGCTGAACCTTCCAAAAGACCATCAAGATAATCAAACATTTTTCTATTTGACTTATATAAAAATATTGCTTCATCCTCTGATATAGGTGTTACTTGAATAAGAGGAGGATGAGCCCCAGGTATTCTTTTGGCTACATTTGCATGAACATCATACATTGAGCTTAAGAAATGATACAGATTATCATGCTTAAAAAAAGCAGGAAAACCTTCATGAAAAGCATTAAGATTATCCTTACCTATTGTTTTCCAAAGCTCTCTTTTATTTACCCCTTTTTTTGATGATATGTAATCTACAAAGCTATTTACTTCTTTGTCAGGTACATCCTCTAGAGGATTAAATATCTTATTCCTATCCCAGCCAACGCTTGTCATGGCATTATCCACTACATCACTACCCCAAACATTTCTGCATGTTTTTATCCAGGTAGCTACAACAGTACCTTTCATTATTAAGCCCCCTTTTGAGAAATATAATTCTATTATATCAGAAAAGTGGTATTATTGTAAAAAAGTTTAGTACTATTCCATGAAATTACATATACTTTGTCGAAAAAAGCTACTATGGATTACCATAGCAGCTTATATAAATATTAAATTAGCTTTGAAGAACAATTTTGCCGTTTTTCCAAAACCACTTTACGCTGTCGGATATGGATTGCCTAATAGGGCGAGGAGAATATCCAAGTTCTTTAGAGGCTTTTTCATGGCTCATCATGGAATTAGATTTGAGCACATGGAGGGTGTATGTGGTAAACCTTGGCCTAGTTTTAGTTATTTTGCAATATAGAGGTGAAAAGAAAGCTCCGGTATATGCCATCCAGTAGGGTGCTTTAAAAGAAGGCATTTCAATGCCTGTTGAGGTTTTAATTTCAAGGAGCATATCTTCAACGCTTATATTTTCTCCAGATAATATATATTTTTCTCCCTTTCTGCCCTTTTCACCTGCTAATATAATTCCTTCAGCTACATCTCTAACGTCTACATAGTTATACATTCCACCAATATAGGCTTTTAGTTTTTTGTTTGTATAGTCAATTATTAGGCTTCCTATTTCTGAAACCTTAAAATCATAAGGACCAATAACTCCTGATGGGAATACAATTATAGCATCTAACCCCTTGTCTATGCCATCTATAACCTTTAGTGTAGCCTTAGCCTTTGAACATCCGTATTCTCCTGCTGTTTTGGTAGGATTAAGTGGAGTATCTTCATCCATTGTTTTACCAAAAGGAGGCTCTGCAAAGGCATGGACAGAACTGGTGTATACAAGGCGTTTTATACCTAAGTTTAAACATGCATCCACAACATTTTGAGTACCCTCAATGTTAACTTTTTCTAAGGCTTTACTATTTCCAGAGGAGATTGATATTAAACCTGCCAAATGGTATACAATATCCACCCCAGAAAAAGCTTTAATTAGGGATTTTAGGTCACAGATATTGCCATAAACCTTTTCAACGTCAAGACCTTCTATTGGAGATTCATCCTCACCGCATAGTATTAGAACCCTTACTTTTTCGCCTTTAGCTATAAGCTGCCTTACTAGTACATTACCAATATGACCAGTTGCACCTGTAACTATAACCATAACCTGTCCCCTCACTTTATATAATATTGAACAAAAGTTCATTTCCGCGCTTTCCTACCTCTTCTATGGCACCCATCTTTTTTAAGCAATAGGACATTTTCTGAGCTTTTTTAGTTGTAGTATTTTTTGATTTTGCAATATCTTTATTTGTAAAAGGGCTAGGTAAATCATCAGGAAGGAATTTTAGAAAATCTTCTTTGCTTGAAAGATGAGTGGAGTCAATTACTTCAATTAGTTTTTTATCAATTAAGCTAATCCCTTTCCTTCTCCAGGCTCCATTACCATCATTGCATCTTATTTCATCAATAGTTACCATCAAAATCTCCATGGAAAAGTTATCTTCGTTAATCAGGTTAGGAATTCTAATTAGCTCATTAAATATATTTGATGGGCTTCCTTTTTTAGGAGATTTCCTTCTTCTGATTATTTCTCCATCAGGGTTTAAAACTGTTATCCATTTTTCATAAGCAATGGGATGAATTAATCGTACATTATGACTTTTTACAAGTTTATTTAGTTTTTTGCTTATTGCAGAAAAGTTTTGCGTTTGAATTTCAATTAGAAGGTCTTGCCTTACTATATCTATAATGTAGCCATCAACTTGGGATTCTATTTTATCCCCAGGCATCTTGTACCAGTTTTTTAAGTCGGCATGAAGTGATTTTTCGTTTTTTGTGCCAATTGAATATTTATATTCAGTATTATCTTTTGTATTTTCCAAAAATATCTCCTCCGAGAATGTATGCTGTTTTTCATTAATATCACTGCTGATAATAACATTATATCAAATAGATTAAAAATAAATATATAATTTACTCATTTAGGAATAAAAAGCTGTAAATTAAAGAAAATATGACTATGGCAATTTATAAAATATAGATTTGACTACAAAATATAGACCAAATCCAGTGATTTTTAGTTTAGTATATATGGAAGGATGAGTGAATAAGGGTGAAAAAGGTTACTGCTTTTTTTATGATTTTGGTTATGCTGTTTTTTGTTGGAGGAATATACATAAACATTCATAGTGCATCTATTAAGACTGATAGTTATAGTTGGGGATCCAGCGGTTCTACGGTATCTGAGATACAAAGGAGGCTTAAAGATTGGGGGTATTATGATGGAGATGTGGATGGCGTATTTGGAAGCCAAACCCATGATGCAGTTATATATTTCCAACAAAAAAATGGCTTGAGCGCAGATGGAATTGTGGGTTCTGAAACACTTGCAGCTCTTGGTATGGAATCTGGATCCGGAGGCAATAGGAATTCAGATTTAGATCTTTTAGCAAAAGCCATAACAGGAGAGGCAAGAGGTGAACCTTATGTTGGCCAAGTAGCAGTAGGGGCTGTAATAATTAATAGAACAAGGCATCCTGAGTTTCCAGGCACTATATCAGGAGTTATATACCAGCCAGGAGCATTTACAGCAGTATCTGATGGCCAAATATACCTTGATCCAACAGACAGTGCGTTAAGGGCTGCAAGGGATGCATTAAATGGGTGGGATCCATCAGGAGGTGCAATATATTACTTTAACCCTGCAAAGGCTACAAGCAGCTGGATATGGTCAAGACCTGTTATAAAAGTTATAGGCGATCATTACTTTTGCAACTAAGTATCAACAGTTACCTAAAGCATGGCCTAAAACTAACATTGACATATTAGCAAATGGTGTATAATATATATTAAAAGAATTCCTACTAAAGTACTAGGAATTACTAAGTAAAAAATATATTATAAGCTAATGTGGGGTGTTAGAATGGAAATAGTTAATAACATAACTGAACTTATAGGCTGTACACCAATTATAAAACTAAATAAAATGGTAACTGATGATATGGCGGATGTTTATTTAAAGCTTGAAAGTTTTAATCCCGGGGGGAGTATAAAGGATAGAATAGCCCTTGGAATGATTGAAGCTGCAGAGAAAGAAGGCCTAATCAAAAAAGGCTCAACCATAATTGAGCCTACATCTGGGAATACGGGCATTGGCCTTGCAATGATAGCTGCAGCAAAAGGATATAAGCTTATACTCGTTATGCCAGAGACAATGAGTATAGAGAGAAGAAGGCTTATGCAGGCTTATGGCGCTGAGTTTATATTAACTAAAGGTGCTGAAGGAATGAAAGGAGCTATTGCAAAAGCAACGGAACTTACTGAGCAAAACCCAAATTATTTTATGCCTCAGCAATTTGAAAATGAAGCTAATCCTGCTTACCATGAAAAGACAACAGCCATAGAAATATTAAAGCAGATGGATGGAAAGCTTGACTACTTTGTATCTGCTGTAGGTACGGGAGGAACTTTAACAGGAGTATCAAGAACCCTAAAAAAAGAAATACCAAATGTAAAAGCTATAGCAGTAGAGCCAAAAGATTCTGCTGTTCTTTCAGGAGGAACTCCAGGGCCTCACAAGATACAAGGCATAGGTGCTGGGTTTGTGCCAAAGGTGCTTGATGTTTCTCTTATTGATGAGGTAATCACTGTAGAAAATGATGAAGCCTTAGACACAGCAAGGCAACTTGCTAAAAAAGAGGGAATACTTGTTGGAATATCATCAGGGGCCGCTGCATTTGCCGCATTAAAACTTGCTAAAAGAGAAGGAAAAGGCAAGTCCATTTTAGCAATAGCACCAGATACCGGGGAAAGGTATCTTACTACAGAATTATTTAACTTTTAAATATAAACAAAAGCTATGGGGATTCCCATAGCTTTTGTTTATATAAAATAAGGAACCTATCTAGCCTATAATTCATATAGTAAATAAAGTTTTCTATTTGAAGGATGTAATATGATAGAAGGCAATATTACTAATTTAAGAGATATAAGAAAGTCTGACCTAAAATATATAGAAGGATGGATAAATGATTCTGAGATACAGTATTATTCACAAGAGGAGTATCCGGTTTATTATAACAAGCAGCTAATTAATATATTATATAGAGATGCGGTAAGTGGAAAAATAAAAGTATTTATTATAGAGGATAAGCTACAAAATATTATAGGGGAGCTTTGGATTTACCCTATAGATTATTTAAGAAAATATGCAGAATTTGAGATAGTAATAGGAAGAAAGGATATGCAAAACAAAGGATATGGCAAAGATGCCATTAATACAGCTAAAAAGTACTGCTTCGAAGAATTAGAGCTTAATAAAATATATCTTAAAGTATTCTCATTTAATGTAAGAGCAATTAGGTGTTATAAATCATGCGGATTTAAAATAACAGGCAAAATAGGGGAAATGGTTGAAAGGTATGGCATTCTGCATGATGAATATATAATGGAAGCATACAAATAAAGGAATAATATTGATTTGAGAATAAAATAATATTAATGTATAATTATAGGGAAGCGTCATGGGTTTACGCTTACGAGTAAATAATGAATGCACAAGTAATATAAAGTAAAGTTATATTCGCGGCTACGTTTATTTGGGGAATGATTTTATGAACATAAAAGATGCTATAATAACGGAATCGAAAAGAATTGGAATAGATATAATAGGTTTTACTGATTGTAAGCCTTTTTATGAAGCTGAACAAGTTTTGATACAAAGGGAAAAAATGAACTTTTTATCAGGCTTTGAAGATAAGGACATAAAAAAGAGGATAGACCCAAAGAAAACTATGGAGGACTGCAAAACCATAATATCTATTGGAGTTTCGTATAATACACCTTCAGATAAAGTTCCAATTAAGAAAGATTATATTCATAAGGGTGTTGTTTCAAGATCTTCATGGGGAGAAGATTATCATGCAGTATTAAGTAGAAAGCTTAAAAAATTATCTTTATTTATTGAGCAATCATTAAATGGAAAAACCAAATTTTTTGTTGACACTGGTTCTCTTATTGATAGGGAAATTGCAAGAAGAGCAGGCATTGGATATGTGGGTAAAAACTGCTCTATTATTAATAAGGAATATGGGTCATATATATTTTTAGGGGAAATACTTACTGATCTACATATAAGTCCTGATAAAACAGTTGATAGCTTATGCGGAGACTGCGAATTATGCATAAAATCATGCCCTGCTAATGCATTAGAAAAACCATATACATTGAATGCAAAAAAGTGCATTTCATATTTAACTCAATGCAAAGATTTACCTAATGAGTATTATAAAAAGATGGGAAACAGCATATATGGATGCGATGCATGCCAAAGAGTATGTCCTAAAAATAAAACAGCATTAAAAAGCAATCATACTGAATTCTATCCTATGGAATGGAACGCATATCCTGATTTAGTGGATGTACTTAACATGGACAATAGAAGATTTAAAGATACATTTAATAAAACTTCAGGAGGATGGAGAGGCAAAAAGAATCTACAAAGAAATTCAATTATTGCTATGGGCAATAGTAAGAATAAAAATATTGCAAAATATATAGAAGCCATGCTTTATGATGATAGAATAGATATTAGAAAAACAAGTATATATGCTTTATACAATCTTTTAGGCAAAGAAAGTATACCAATGCTTAAAAGACGCCTAGAATATGAGAGAGATGACGGAATTATAAGTATTATAAATAAGTTAGTATATTAAAACTAACCCTATATTTTCTGAAGGGAAGACTAATATGATTTCAAAAAGGACTGCAAGATTAATAAGTGCTTTGCCTAAACCTATTGGAAACCTTTGTGCAGGGTTTATGGTTAAAAGATACATATCAAAGTACGCAAATATTACCGTAGTAAACGAACATAGACTAAAAGATGTGAAAGAACCTGCTATATTTATAGCAAATCACCTTAGTAATTCGGATGGCCCTGTTCTAAATAAAGTTTTAAAGGATTTTGATGTAACCTTTGTTGCAGGTATTAGGCTGTCTAAAAATTCTTTAACCAACTTGGGAGTTGGAGTAATAAAAACAATACCTATAAACCCAAATACAGCTGACAAGGCTGCAATTACTCAAACAATTAACCATATAAAATCAGGAAAATCAATTTTTATTTTTCCTGAAGGTACAAGGAGTAGGACAGGTTCCATGATAGAAGCTAAAAAAGGAATATTATTAATTGCCAAGATGACCAAAGCCCCAATAGTACCAATAGGGATTGAGGGCACAGAAAAGCTTCTTCCTATAGATGATAAGGACATGGGAAACGAAAAATTCAACCATGCCGATGTTACAGTAACTATCGGTGAGCAATTTTATTTACCTGAAAGATTAGGTGGAGAAGGTAAACATGAGTATGAGGATAGAGCATTAAACTACACAATGGGGAATATCGCAAAGCTTTTATCCTATGATTATAGAGGCTTTTATGCTGACAATAAATAGTTTATTTAAAATAGCCTTATTTGGGCTATTTTTTTGTACGCATGGGGCGCACATAGTTATAAAACAGATTCTACAAAACCATTTAGACGTATGACTTTAACTAAAAAGTACTATATAATTGAATTGATAGATTAATATAAATATTAATATAAATACAAACACGAACACAAATATTAATAGGAGGGATTTTCATGAGTAGATCACTTCAAAATTATTTAACAGGAAATCTAGATGAGCTTAGAGAAAAGGGACTATATAGAAAGCTGCCAGTAATTACAGGACCTACAGGAGCAAAAGCTATTATAAATGGCAAAAATGTAATCAACCTTTCATCTAACAACTATCTAGGTCTTGCTGGAGATGAGAGATTAAAAGAGGCTTCAATTAAAGCTACAGAGAAATATGGAGCTGGAGCAGGTGCAGTTAGGACAATTATTGGAACTTTGGATATCCATGAGGAGTTAGAGGAAAAGCTTGCTAAGTTTAAAAAGGCTGAGGCAGTTATAGTTTTCCAGTCTGGCTTTACTGCAAACATGGGTGCAATACCTGCTATTATGACAAAGCAGGATGCAATAATATCTGATGAATTAAACCATGCAAGTATAATAGATGGATGCAGACTAAGCGGTGCTAAGATACTTAGATTTAAACACTCTGATATGGCAGATATGGAAAGAGTAGCTAAAGATGCTATAGCGTCAGGCCTATATAAAAAGTTCTTGATTATAACCGACGGAGTATTTTCAATGGATGGGGATATCGCAAAATTACCTGAAATGGTTAAAATAGCAGAAAAGTATGATATACCAGTTTACATTGATGATGCTCATGGCTCAGGAGTTCTTGGTAAAAATTCCGAGGGAAAGCTAAATGGAAGCGGATCCGTATCTCACTTTGGGTTACATGGAAAGGTAGATGTGCAGATTGGAACACTTTCAAAAGCCATAGGAGTAGTTGGAGGATATGTTGCAGGATCAAAGGAACTTATAGATTGGTTAAAGCTTAGAGGAAGGCCATTTTTATTCTCTACAGCGATGACACCAGGTGATACTGGAGCTGTAATAAAGGCAATTGATATATTAAGTGAAAGCACTGAACTTGTAGAGAAGATGTGGGATAACAGCAATTATTTCAAAAAGCTTTTATTGGGTATGGGATATGATATAGGCCACAGTGAAACACCTATAACTCCAGTAATAATTGGTGATGAGGAAAAGGCAATGAAGTTTAGCGACGAACTATTTAAAGAAGGCGTATTTGCCCAAGGCATTGCATTCCCAACAGTACCAAGAGGAACAGCAAGAGTTAGAAATATAGTAACTGCAGGACATACAAAAGCAATGTTAGATGGGGCTGCAGAGGCTTATAGAAAAGTAGGAAAAAATATGGGATTGATATAAAAAGAGTACATAGTACTCTTTTTCTTTTTGGCCTTAATGCCATCGTTGCAAAATGAATTATATCTGCTATTATAATAATGTTGAGCATTTATTTTATTACACAATGATAGGAGATGTACTATGGAAGATTTATTCGCTGGAATTATGCAATCTACATATTATGACTGGTCTATGATTGCAATAGGACTTGTACTTATTTATCTTGCCGTTAAAAAGGGCTTTGAACCTACACTTTTAATTCCAATGGGCTTTGGGTGTATAATGGCAAACATACCTCTTACAGGGGCATTAGGAGATGGTGGGGTTCTCACAATATTTAAAGATGCCTTGATAAACACAGAAATTGCACCTTTGCTTATATTTATTGGGGTAGGTGCAATGATAGATTTTGGACCTCTTTTATCAAATCCAAAGATGCTTTTATTTGGGGCGGCAGCGCAATTTGGTATATTTGCAACTTTGGTTTTTGCAAGCCTTCTTGGATATCCATTAAAAGAAGCAGCATCAATAGGAATTATAGGAGCTGCAGATGGACCAACAGCCATATTTGTTGCTAACAAACTTGCTAAAAACTTAATAGCACCAATATCAGTTGCTGCTTACTCTTATATGTCTTTAGTTCCAATTATACAGCCGCCTGTTGTAAAGGCACTTACAACTAAAGAGGAGAGAAAAATTAAAATGCCATATAAACCAGAGGGAATATCAAAAACAGTCAAGCTGCTGTTCCCTATAATAGTAACTATTATATCTGGTATAATTGCACCAGAATCTGTGGCTCTGATTGGCTTTTTAATGTTTGGTAATTTTATTAGGGAATGTGGTGTGCTTGATAGGCTATCAAATTCAGCTCAAAACGAGCTTGTAAATATTACTACAATATTACTTGGACTTACAATTGGTGGAACAATGGTTGGAAGTGAGTTTTTAAAACCTCAAACTTTAGTGATAATTGCATTAGGGCTTGTTGCATTTATATTTGATACTGCAGGCGGAGTAATATTTGTTAAAATACTAAATTTATTCTCAAAACAAAAGGTAAATCCAATGGTTGGAGCAGCTGGTATCTCTGCATTCCCAATGTCTGCAAGGGTTATGCAAAAAATGGCTCAAAAAGAAGACCCATCAAATTTTATATTAATGCATGCAATAGGGGCTAATGTTGCAGGCCAGATAGGTTCTGTAATAGCAGGCGGATTAATACTAGCTTTAATTCATTAGGAGGAATAGAAAATGATAAATTTATTATTGACTATGAACCGTCCATTTAGCGCTGAAGCAATTAGTACAGCAAAAGAAGGACTAAAGGTTATGGCATATGGAGTAACTACTGTAATAGGAGCATTATTTTTATTTTATTTAATAGTTAAGCTTTTGATTAAGTTGTTCCCTGGAGATGAAAAATAGAAAGGTGAAAGCATATGTATAATAATATAAATAGCAACACCAATATCAATACTATACTAGATATATTAGAAGAAACATATCCAAATGCAAAATGTGGGTTAAATCATGAAACCCCTTTTGAACTTTTGGTATCAACTATTTTAAGCGCTCAGGCAACAGATAAAAAAGTAAATGAGGTAACTGAAAGGCTATTTGCTAAATACAAAAAACCAGAAGACTTTGCAGTATTAAATCAGGAAGAGCTTGAAATGGGAATAAAAGAAATAGGATTATATAGAAATAAGGCAAAAAATATAATTGGAATGTCAAGGATGCTTTTAGAAAAATATCAGGGAATGGTTCCAGATACAATGGAGAATTTAATGGAGCTTCCTGGTGTTGGAAGAAAGACTGCAAATGTAATTTTAAGTAATGCGTTTGGTGTTCCTGCAATTGCAGTTGATACTCACGTGTTCAGAGTATCTAATAGGGTAGGCCTTGCATCTTCTAATAATGTAGAAGATACTGAAAGGCAGCTTATGGAGAACATACCAAGAGAAAGATGGAGCAAGGCGCATCATCTTCTTATATGGCATGGAAGGAAAATATGTACTGCAAGAAATCCCAAATGCCACATGTGTACAATAAACGAATACTGCATATATTATAAAACCCTCACCAAATAATTAATAATAAGGTGAGGGCCTTTTTTATTTTAGCATTTTCTTTATTAAAACCTTTTTATATATATTTTTGTAAATTAGAATAATCATAAGCATAAAAACACTAATTAATACTATGGTTCCTCCAGGTTTAAAATCAGTAAAATATGAAACAAATAGTCCGCTTATCATGGAAACTTCTGCAAACAAAATTGAATACATTACTGTTTGTTTATAGCTTTTTGCAACCTGCATTGCAGATGCAACGGGAATTACCATTAAAGAAGAAATAACAAGGGTTCCAACTGTTCTTGCAGATATTGAAATAGTTATTGCAGTAATAAGAGTAAACACTATGTTTATTGCTCCTACAGGGATTCCAGCAAGCTTTGCACTTTCTTCATCAAAGGTTATATAAAAAAGTTCTTTGTATAAGGCCACAAAAAC
>DIRE01000065.1 GCA_002426575.1 Clostridiaceae bacterium UBA5444
TATACTAACATACATGATATAAATGCCTTTTTGACTTAAGCGCTAATATTCTAGATTATATACATATATCTCTTGTTTGCTAAATATACCTCACTATCTTGTATATAGACACTCAAGGGACTGTTGTCTTTTATAAAACCTTGCTTTGCTCTCCCCTATCCCCTTATAAAGGCACTATTTTACTATCTCTTGTATCCATGGTTCTATTTCTAACTTCTTTCCGTTTTTTAAAATAGACTGCCATTCACTATCACTAATCTTTTTTGATACTATAAATTCATAATGGGTATACACACTCCCCCTTGTAATATAAAAGCCATCTTTTTTAGGGACTATAGCATATATATAGTAGGGTGAACCTATGGCAGTTTGAAGCGTTTGATTATCATAACAGAAAAGATCAGAAACCCCAGCCATATTTCTATCTACTTTAGGTACGCCCTCCCACTTTACCTCATCCGCCTTACTCTCTACCGCCTCCATTGTAATATTTCTAAGTTCCTTTGCCCATCCTCTTATCCTATCTTCTTCATCTTTAGTAAGTGGATTAGAATTTAACTCTTTTATGGATACTGTTTTTAAAAAACTTGCTGCATTAGTAAAATTATCAATCATCCTTTGAATACTAATATCCTTAAAGCCATTTTGAATCAAAAATCCACTAAGCCTAGATCCCATATACTCTAATCTTTCATAAACAGTAACATATGGCTCAACATATCCAGATAGGCTGCTTTTGTTTATGTAATTCCCCTTACTTTCCTTATTATCAACAGCTTTAGAACTTAGATTAGTTATATGCCTTGAATCAGAAATAGATGAAACATAGGTCATAAGCTTTTTTAAGCCCCATTTATTGTTTTGCATAAAAGAAGGATATCCATTTAAATTCACATTAGAAAATCCTCTTAAAGCCCATAAAATAGAGTTATTAAGAGAGTAATCCTCTGGTTTATCTGTAGAAATCATGCCTCTTACCTTTTCTATATTTTCAGTGCTATATATATTTTCATTTAGTATTTTATAAGATGCCTCCTCCCCAAATGCGGCAGGTATATCTATGCCCTTTGGAAAAGGCCTATAAAACTTATTATCTTCTCTGCTCATAAGATTGTTGTATATATCATCACAAATATCTACCATCTGCCCCATCATTCTAAATTGCACTATGTCTCCATTATCTGTTGATGATACAATCTTCGAGCTTATGGTTTCTCTAGAAGGGATATAAAACTTTTCTTTTGCAAGCTCATAAAATCTTTTTATCTTATCCTGATTATATATTTTGTTAAAATCGACCTTTTCACCATATACCTCTTTTATTATGCCTGATAAATCATATATATTTAATTCATTCGACCTTCCCATATATACACTTGAAATATTATATATATCCTCCCATTTATCCCTTAAATACTTATCCCCTAATATCTGGGATGTCATTATAATTGCCATTCCAATCTGCTGATCCATTCTTTTTATATCGTTTATTTCTTTATCAAAGTATTCGAAATAAAATGGGGTGCTGCTATACCACTTCATTGTGAGAAAATACTTTCTAAGATCTGCCTCCCTTGAATAGTGGCCCCTTACAATATAATCTTTATAATCTATATAATATGGAAATATTTCAGAAGACCCATTGCTCCATCTGCCTTTTATTCTTTTTATATCATTGTCTATCATTCTATTTGCTTCAATGGGAACCCCTCCTGGAAGATTTAGTTCTAATAGTTTCATGGCTACACCAAAGTATGCCACATTGCTTAGAGCCGCTTTTCTAGCTTTTTTTTCTCTAGTTCCATTATAAATCTCTAATGATTTATTAAATGCGCTTTCAGTAAAACTTTTAACCTCCTCTGCAAGTCTTTCTTTTTCAATGCTTTTTATGACCCTATCATAGACTAAATTATATAAGTGGATTATAGAATCCGCGGTTATTAAGTTAGGTATTCCATCTTCAATATTCTTTTCATATATATTAAAAGGCTGTTCAAACATTATGTCTGGTTTTTTTATTAGGAACATATATTTAGCTAATTGTTCCTTTTCTATTTCGCTATTATTAGAAATAACTTCTATTCCTTCCACGTCTGATAGATTGGGTTTCACCGCATATAGTGGCATGGATGCCTTAACCTCTAACCCCTTCCATTGCAGTTCATCTTTTATAGGAGGGTCTATAGGAGTTACCGTGATTTTATTTATACCAGACTTTGTACAGCCATTTAAAAGGAATATAATCACCATTCCTGAGCATAAAAAACTTAGTACCCTTTTTCTCAAAATATCGTCACTCATCATCCTAATCCCCACTTTAAATATTTATCTCACTCATATATTAGAATGCTACATTAATCAACAATTATTACAAAAATTTAAATCTATGTTTTAAGTAACTGCTGGCTTTTTGACCGGGTATGTTGATTGACTTCCGCCGCTCCAAAATGCCTACTTTTCTCTAAATAAGTAAAGCTGACAAAAGTAGGCATTTAAGTCGCTGCTACAG
>DIRE01000027.1:0-9009 GCA_002426575.1 Clostridiaceae bacterium UBA5444
CATCTTCATCAAGATTTTCTCCTTCAATTAAAAACTGAGTGTCATATCTGAATTCTAACATCTTTTTTCCCTCCATAAATTCCTATTTGTCTGTGTTAATTATTCAAAAGTCCGACTTTATAATATCATACTTTTTCACATGAAAAAAGACATACCCTTCTCTCGATAGCGTCAATTAATTGTTGGAAAATAATTAATTGACGCTATCTCATGATTTTGAAAACTTGTTTAATTCACGTTTTCAAAATATAATAACACTAAGGGAAGCAGATAAATAAAGGGAATCTTGGTCGGGCAGGCGAAAAAAGTTAAGCTCTTATGAAAATCTTAATAATTTCTTATGCAAGAAATCACAAATCTGGCCGATGGATTTAGTAAAATAGTAAAATATAGGTTTTTGCTGAAAGGAGTTGAAATCATGAGTGATAAAGTTCTCGTCGTTGATGACGAACATGAAATAGCAGATTTGATGGAAGTGTATCTGCAAAATGAAAATTACGAGGTATTAAAGTTTTATTCTGCAAAGGAAGCTCTTGCCTGCATTGAAACGACGGAAGTTGACCTTGCAATTTTAGATATTATGTTGCCGGATATCAGCGGTTTCACGCTTTGCCAGAAAATACGGGAACGGTATACCTATCCCATCATTATGCTGACTGCTAAAGATGAAGAAATCGATAAAATCACCGGCCTTACATTGGGTGCTGACGATTATATCACAAAGCCCTTTCGCCCCCTTGAAGTCGTGGCACGAGTGAAAGCACAATTACGGCGGTATAAAAAGTATAACCCCAAGCATGGGGAAGATGTGGAAAAAGATATCATCCTTCATTCCGGCCTTGTAATGAATATCAAAACACATGAGTGTTTTTTAAACGAAAAACCGCTTACACTGACGCCTACGGAATTTTCAATTTTGCGTATACTTTTAGAGAACAAAGGCTATGTTGTAAGTGCAGAGGATTTATTCCATAAAATTTGGAAGGATGAATATTACAGTAAAAGCAACAATACGATCACCGTCCACATTCGTCATATCCGAGAAAAAATGAATGATACTGTTGAAAATCCCAAATATATTAAAACAATATGGGGAGTGGGATATAAAATTGAAATCTAAAAATAAAAGGCAATTCGATTATACCCGTTTACAAATTAAAATTTTGTTTGCCCTGATTGGAGTAATAGCCGCCTTGCTTTTTGCTCTTGTTCTAATTTACTTTTTTCATTGGAACAACATCGGCGGGAGATGGATTGCTCAGATGGCAGCAGATTTCCTTCAAATGGATTTTTTCGTGGCACAAAATATATACAAGCCATTTTTCATTTTGTTGGTATTGCTTATCTGTGCGGGGCTTTTTTTCATAATCCGCGCATTTTTGCGCTATGTTACCAAGCCACTATCCGATGTTGAGCAGAGCCTAGGGATGCTTCTCATCGACAATTCGGAGGAAATCCGCTTGCCAGAAGAACTCACCGCCATCACTCAAAGGTTAAACGCCATGAAACAAACCTTAGAACGTCGTAAGCTAGAAGCACAATCAGCAGAACAGCGTAAAAACGAACTTGTGATGTACCTTGCCCACGACATCCGCACTCCCCTTACTTCTGTAATAGGATATTTAAGTTTGCTGGAAGAAGTGGAAAATATGCCGCCGGAGCAGAGAAAAAAATACACGCATATCGCACTCGATAAATCATACAGGCTGGAAAAAATGATTAATGAATTTTTTGAAATAACCCGGTATAATCTACAACAAATCCAAATAGAAAAAAGGGATATAGACCTCTACTATATGTTGGTACAATTAACCGATGAACTGCTGCCCATTTTGTCAAGCCATGGAAACACTGCCGTTTTACATGCAGACGAAGAATTAATGATCTATGGCGATGCTGAAAAGCTGGGGCGGGCTTTTACCAATGTTCTGAAAAACGCTGCTGCTTATAGCTATCCAAATACAGAAATTCACATCATAGCCCAAAAAAGTGATGATACCGTAACAATGACATTTCAAAACAAGGGCGATACCATACCGCCTGAAAAATGCACCGCTATATTTGAAAAATTTTATCGTCTTGACGAAGCCCGAACAAGTGATACCGGGGGCGCGGGATTGGGACTTGCAATTGCTAAAGAAATTATTATTTTACATGGTGGTTCAATTACTGTAGAAAGCCATGAACACGTAACTTCTTTTATTATTACACTTCCGTTAAATCACATCGCATCTTAGTATTTTCTTAGGAATTAATCAAGAAAATATTAAATTTGATTCGGCACAGATGTTTTATACTGTAGTTAATGAATTACAAAGGCTTTTGCATTTAACTACAATATATAAACGGAGGATGTTTCATGGATATTATTACAATTTTTCAAGCATTGCTCCGATGGGGTGTGTTTGCACTCATCGGAGGCCTTTTATTGGTGCTTGCCATTTTTGTAGGCTACATGATATATAAAAAGGCGTTTCATGGCCAAATGAGTATGTCGAAAACGCAGGGAGTTGTCCTGTTCCTTTTGTCCTGCTGGCTGTTGCTGGTACTAGCACTGACCACCTTAAGCCGCGGGGCAAACTTTACTGGCAGCTTCAATATTGACTTTTTCAGCGCCTACATCAACGCATGGAATAAGTGGTCAATCAGCGAATTGCAGCTTATTATCTTCAATATGCTGATGTTTGCACCATTGGGGTTTTTATTACCGCTTTTCTGGAAGAGGGCAGAAAAGTTCAAGGTAACTTTTTTCGTGTCCATTGGGCTGACTATCTGTATTGAAATCGTACAGTTATTGATGGGGACGGGGATATTCGAACTTGATGATTTATTCCACAATTGCATTGGAAGCTTGTTTGGATATTTTTGCATTATGACAATGCGTTCCATTATTAGAGAAAAGCGCGTTCGTCTTGTTCCCATTGGCAAAGTGCTCATATTCCCATGTGTCATTGGAATGATAATTGGCGCCGTATCGTTTGTTTATGAGCAGCAGCCTTACGGAAATATGCCTATTCTTCCTGCATCAAAGCAGAATATGTCAAAGATTCAAGTTAATACTAGCCTCTCCCTGTCGCATCAGCCGGCAGCGGCCTCCATATACAAAAATAAATATACAGAAGATCAAGATTATATAGAACAAATAATTGCCCAGCTTTCCGGATCGGAAGATGTTACCTTTTCCGGCATTCAACGCCGTGAAGGTGAAAATCGTGTTTACACTGGCAAAAGCCCCACTAGTGAAAATGTTCAACTCAACTTCTTTTTTAGGACAGGACACTGGCGCTACACAACATGGCGTGATGCCGCTGCATTGACAAAGGAAGCTGCGAAAAGCTATGAAGACTTTTATAAAAACTGGCTGAAGGAAAGTGGACTGCTCCCCGATTCCGCTGTTTTCAGTATACAAAACAACGATACGCTTCGATGGGACACACCGGAAGAGAACGACCTGTCAATTTCCAAAACCGCATTCACATCCGGCTCTATCGTAATGCAGTTTGATAGTAATTTGGAACTTACTTCTATGCATTACGGAATCAGCTGGAATGAATATGCAGCAACAGAAGAAATTATTTCTCCCAAAGCAGCCTTTAAACAGGTTGAAGATGGAAACTTTGAACAATATGTCCCCTTCCAGCAGGGAGATACCCTGTGGGTAAAAGAATGTAAGCTTGCTTATGTTTACGACACAAAAGGATTTTATCAGCCTGTTTATCGATTTACTGGATATATAAATAATGAGGATAATTCATGGGATTGTCAGATCCCTGCTTTGGCAAAATAGCACTTTATGTTTTTGGATTTTCCAAGACGGATAGAAGGTGCATATTGGGATGTTATCTGGTTTGTATGCATTTTCATGGCGAAACAATTAAAGCGTAAAGTAAAGAGAATACGGCTGCTTTTACGGTGTCTTTACCTACTGATAATTAGGAAAAAATCAATCTGACATTAGGATTTTCTTAGGAATTAAACAACTCAATATTAAAATATGGCCTGTTCGCTTTTGATATCATAGTCTTATCAAAGCAGACAGGCTTTTATTATGTAGGAAGGAGATTTTAACATGCCGAGAAAACGAATCACACAGATTTTCCCATGGTTGCTGCCGCTGAGAATCTGGCAGCGCCGATTTTGCTTCTATACGAAAATGCGTTTTGATGGAAACCGATATGCTGTGGGCAAGTCCGAAACCACGCTGCCATATCAGCTTTTTGAAACGAGCTCTCCTCTATATAACCGGGAAACCGGCTTTGATATGGTGTATCAGGAAAATAAGGTTTTTAACCTGAAACTGGCCGCAACCACTCTTGATAAAGTGATTATCAGGCCAAATGAAACCTTCTCATTCTGGAAGTTGGTTCGATATGCGGACAGGGACATTCCCTATAAAGATGGTCTGATCGTAGTTGACGGGAAGCTCACAACGACCCCCGGCGGCGGGTTGTGTCAGATGAGCAATTTGCTCTTTTGGATGTTTCTTCATACACCACTTACTGTTGTGGAGAGGCATGGACATGGCATAAAGGATTTCCCGGAGACGCCCAGCGATGCTCCTATTGGTGTTGATGCAACCGTATCAGAGGGCTGGATCGACCTGAAGGTAAAAAACGAAACAGAAATGTCCTTTCAAATCAGCATTGCGTTTGATGAAGATCACATTATCGGACGACTACTGACCGATCAGGATAATGAGCAAATTTATGAGGTTATAAATGGTGAGGCATTGTATTATTGCAAAAACGACAAGATTTATGAAGAAGTGGATGTGAAACAAAAAACTATTCTGAAAGCGACCGGGGCCTGTGCCTATGAAAAAATTCTCTATCGAAATAAATGTGAAATCGGCTATTCGCTTCCCGAAGGGACGGATATTGTTGAGGAAGGAGCAAAAACAAAATGAAAAGATTAAATATTGCAATCTTATTTGGAGGATGTTCTCCTGAGTATAGTGTGTCACTCCAATCAGCCTACTCTGTAATTACGCATATAGACACTAGCAAATTTATGCCCGTACTTATTGGGATTTCATCAAAAGGAGACTGGTATCGGTTTGAAGGGGATAATGAAAAAATTGCATCTGATACCTGGTGCAATCCCTCTGACTGCTTGCCAGCAGCAATTTCGCCGGATCGTGAAGCGCATACCCTGTTGGTATTTCACCCTGACAAAGTTGTAAAACTCCCAATTGACGCCGCATTTCCTGTTCTCCATGGAAAAAATGGCGAGGATGGTACAGTTCAGGGCTTATTTGAAATGGCAGGAATACCGATTGTCGGCTGTAGCACATTGGCATCAGCGCTTTGCATGGATAAAGACCGTGCGCACAAACTGGCACATATGGCCGGTGTACAGATCCCCGCTTCCTTCGTTTTGAAAAAGAATATGGATGCTGGAATCTCTCTAACACAGGCGGAGAGTCTCGGATATCCCCTGTTTGTAAAGCCGATTAGGGCCGGTTCCTCCTATGGCATTACTAAAGTGATTAATCGGCACGATCTTCCCGCCGCCATCAAGTTAGCTTTTGAATATGATGATGAAGTCATCGTAGAGGAAAGCATAACTGGATTTGAAGTTGGCTGCGCCGTGATGGGCAATAATGAGCTGACAACCGGAGAGGTCGATGAAATCGAATTATCAGACGGATTTTTTGATTTTACGGAAAAGTACACCCTGAAAACCTCGGCCATTCATGTCCCCGCACGAATCTCAAAAGAAAAAGCGGAGGAAACCAAACAGACCGCAAAGACGATTTATCAGGCGCTAGGCTGCCATGGCTTTGCGCGAGTGGATATGTTTCTGAACGCTGACGGCAAAATCATTTTTAATGAAGTCAATACGATTCCCGGCTTCACCTCTCACAGCCGGTATCCCAACATGATGAAAGCCGCCGGCATTTCTCTTGAGCAGATTATTTCTCGCGTGATTGGATTGGCGGTGGGCGTATGAAAATACTTGTGATGCCGAAAAAGTCTATCCATGCGGGTAACCTGATTTTGGTCAATGCTCAGTATCCCTGCTGTTCGAGAAATATGGAAAGCTCTCTTGTCCCAGCCCATTCAAAGAGCAGTGTCTTGCTGAAGGGCAGAGCCGCCGTTTTGCTTTCCAAGCTCATGAGCAGTATAGAGGGCTGGAAGCAGATCAGCGCAGTAAGCGGCTGGCGCTCCAGAGAGGAACAGCAGGACATTTATAACCAGTCCCTGCGAGACAACGGAGCTGCTTTTACAGAGCAGTTTGTGGCGAAGTCGGATCACAGCGAACATCAGACCGGACTTGCCATCGACCTGGGGCTTCGTAAGCCGGAGATTGACTTTATACGGCCGGATTTTCCCTATTCAGGCATCTGTCAGACGTTTCGAGAAAAAGCCGTGGCCTATGGGTTCATTGAACGCTATCCGAAGGGAAAAGAGGCTATCACAGGAATTGCACACGAACCATGGCATTTCCGCTACGTTGGAGCACCTCATGCCGCAATTATGACAGAGCTTGGACTGACACTGGAAGAATATCATGCTTTTCTAATGCAGTATTTCAACGGAGAGAAACACTTTTTGTATCGGACGGGGAATCAAAATATTGAGGTTTTCTATGTGAAGGCTGCGGCTGGAGCAGACACTGGATTTGAAATTGAAGACGACATTCCATACTCGGTATCCGGCAATAATACAGACGGGTTTGTTCTGACCAAGTGGAGGAATTGTAATGACAAAAGATAAGCATTATGGAGGGCGGGCATGGATAGAGCTTGACCGCACTGCGCTGCACCACAATGTGGACGCCCTTCGCGCTTTACTTCCTAATGGCTGTGAGTTGATGCCCGCCATCAAGACAAATGCATACGGGCATGGTGCAGTTCTGATTTCAAAAGAGCTGAACCGGCTGGACGTAAATGCCTTCTGCGTCGCAACCGTACAGGAAGGGGTCGAGTTGCGTAAAAATAGCGTCAACGGGACGATTTTAGTTTTGGGCTATACCCACCCGAGAGATTTTCCACTTCTGCGCCGCTATAACCTGATGCAGACCGTGCTTGATCTTTCTTATGCTAAGGTGCTCGACCGATATGGTAAAAAGATTTCGGTACATGTCAAAATTGATACGGGAATGCGTCGTTTGGGGGAACGCAGCGAAAAGATAGAAGAAATCATCAGAATTTTTCAGTGTAAGAACCTGAAAATTGAAGGTGTTTTTACCCATCTATGTGTGGCTGATGAAACCTCCCATGAAAGTATAAAATTTACTCATGCCCAGGCAAAAACCTTTTACGACGTCATTGCCGAGCTTCGTCAGCACGGATTCACATGCCCTAAAAAACACATTATCAGCAGTGATGGCCTTTTGTACTATCCAGAACTAGCTGAAAACTATGCAAGGGTTGGGATCGCACTCTATGGAATACTCAGCACCCGCGCTGATACGGAACGCTGCGGCATTTCCCTAGAGCCGGTTTTGTCCATAAAGGCGCGAATCGCCTTAGTCAAAGATTTATTTGCAGGTGAAGCAGCCGGTTACGGACTGCAATTTGTCGCTCCACAAAACACCAAGATAGCGGTTGTAGCAATCGGATACGGCGATGGCATCCCGCGTTCCCTGTCCTGCGGAGTAGGAAGTGTTTTGGTTCACGGCATCAAAGCCCCTATTGTTGGCCGTATCTGTATGGATCAAATGCTGGTGGATATCTCCAACATTCCGAACGTCGAGTCTGGAGATGTCGCTGTGATTATTGGGCAGTCTGGAAATGAGAGAATAACTGCCTGCGACCTCGCTGAGCAGGATGGGACAATCTCCAATGAAATCCTTAGCCGTCTGGGTGAACGGTTAGAACGGCAAATGCTCAAATAAATATACTCCTTCAACTGCTGCATGACGGAAATAAAAAAAGCTGTCGTTATGCGGCTCAGTACTTATACCAATTTCAAAGAAAAGAAACGACGATTTTGACTCATTTCAACACCGTCGTTTCTTTTCTTTTCTTATGTGGCACAGAGCGGTTGAAAAATTCTTGAACCCATGCACCATTTGACATACCCTATCAAGTAGACATAGACTTGGCGAGAATATCAGATAGTGTTACATGCCTGACACATTTGTTTATGATTATGCCCCAATATTATAAAAAGATGTATAATTTCTCATGCTCGCTACTGATATTGCAATAGGCAGCAGCCTTTAATCTTTTATTAGATTAATCTTATTTTGCATGAATTGTAATAACTTGTTTATTCATTTCAAAGCCTAGTTAACCCAAAGATTGCAGTACCCGCTTCAGCACTGCAACCTTCAAATACTATTTTAGATATAAAAAAAGCAACATCTTCGTTGGTTTGTTACCAACAAAAATGTTGCTTATAACTTGTGTCATTAGGTCAAAATAGGTGCAACGATTAAATAAATAGGTTTACAACAGCTATCACAAGATTCGATCTCAATTCCCAGTAAAAATGTCCCTAACCATCTGCAGGACTGTTTTGTTCCCCACCATAGTTTTCATTGACAGTGGGTTCGATTTAATATTTATGATATAAAGCTTTAGAGATGCGCTTCTTCATTGCCCCGCAGCCCATATTTCTATTTCTATTTTTATTGTTTCCAAACCTAAAGCATTTACATAAGCGATCGTCATAGAAGGGGGGATTTCTCCGAAAAAGTCACCGTATATCTTATCGAAATACTCCCAATCAATTTCTTCTTTTGACCATATATTTACCTTTATAACATCATCCGGCTCCAAACCTACACTCTTAAGTAGATTTGATATATTTATAAATGTATTCTTTACTTGTTGATTAAATTCTTCAGGAATATTTCCATCTAAATCTGCTCCAATTTGTCCTGAAAACGTATAAAACGTTGAATTGGGCTTTATTTTTGTTATATGAGTATAATTTCCTACTGCTTTGCTTACTCTTCCTGATAAAGATAATCTTGTAACTACATTCTTATTCATTCGATAACATCCTTTCTCTATTGGATAAACAATTTCTAACACTATATACTATCAACAATATA
>DIRE01000027.1:9215-20913 GCA_002426575.1 Clostridiaceae bacterium UBA5444
TTCAAAAACAGAGATAGAATGCTCGTTAATTTTAATATTGCTATTAATTAAAGCCAATCTCATTCCGACACCTCATTTCAAAATAATTATATGGTTGACCAAAGATTTAGTCAAGTATTCATTTGCAAAATTGGCAAACATGTCACATCTCTCCAGAACCCCATATTGGAAGGATATCACTCATACCACAACGCATAAATGCAGCATCCACTTGGGTGCTGCATTTATCAAATACTATTCTACATGAAAAAAAGCTACATCTTTATTGGTTTATTACCAACAAAAATGTAGCTTATAATTTGGTGCGGGTGATGGGACTTGAACCCATACGCCATTCGACATACGCCCCTCAAACGTACCTGTCTGCCAATTCCAGCACACCCGCATATATTGTAGCCCTGCATTTTTAAATTATACTATTTTAATCATAAGTAGTCAATATATATTGAAAACTTTTTAGGTTCAGGGCTACCCCCTAGCTTTATGCTTTACAGATTTATTATCTGGGGATTTAGCTTTTGGATATTAGATATCTCATCTACAATATACTTGTGGCACGTAAATATAAAAACTTGCCTTTTTTCTTTTATTTCTCCTAGTATTTTATAAAGATTATTTAATCTAAACCCATCCCAATTTACTAGTGCTTCATCAAGAAATATTGGCAGTTTCTCTTTGTCCTCATCGAGATGGTCTATTAATGCAAGGCGGAGGGATAGGTATACCTGCTCTTTAGTTCCTTTGCTTAATGCCTTATTCATATCTATTGGGTAATTACTGTTGCTTTCTTTTATATATAAAGTATTCTTATACTCATCATCCATAAATAGTCTGTCATACTTTCCATCAGTAATTGAATATAAATAGCCGCTTGCCTTCTTTAGAACATCTGGCTGATGCTCTTCTCTAAACTGACGGTCTGCCTCAAGTATTATATTTCTAATTAGCATAATGCGATCCCTTTTCATCTTTATATCATTTAGTTCTATTTGTATTCCTTCTATTTCTCCTCTTATATCATCAAGCCTATCCTTTTCTTGTAGATGCTCAATTTCTTTTTTTAGAGATCCTATATATTTATTTATTTCATTTAATTCTATATCAATCTGATCTCTCATAGTCTTTGCTCTTGCAATTTCTTCATCGCTGAAAGTCCAAGCCTCCCCTTTTTCTTCAGCTTGTCTTATTTCCTTTACTACTTTCTTATATTGTATGCTGCCTTCTCCTATTTCCTCTTTTAGGGCATCTGCTCTATTTTTTATCTTTCTCCTATCCATTAGATTATTAACTTTATCTTCTATGTTATCTCCTTCAATCCCTTCTATTTTATTCTTAATATTCTTTTCTAAACTAACTGCTTTCTCAATTTCAGTATCAATTTTATAGGCTAAGTCGTTTATATTGTCTAACTTTTGCATTGCAATGCTTGCATTTTTCTGCCTTTCTTTTGCCAAATTTAAACTGCCTTCTAGCAAATCTAAATCACTAATTAAATTATTTGTACTATTTATGCCGCATAAATTAATCAATTCTGAAACTTTTTTTTCTCTATCATCAATTCTAGCATTTATAGTGTTAATCTTTGTTATACAAGCATCTTTTGTTATAATCAAATCCCTTATCCTATTAATATCAACAAGCAGACTTTCATCTGGAGATTTAATCCTATCATCAGATATGGGAACACCATTTAAAGAAATATTTAGCCTATCTAATACCTCATCAATATTATTTTTGGCTTTATTTATATCTCTCTTTAATTCCTTACATTCTAATGACGATGAATCTGTTTTAGATAAAATCCATATTACAATGGGCATAGAAATACCTAATACAATTAAAGCCCAATATATGGCATTTGCCTTATTTGTAACTGATGGGGTATATATTTTGCCTAATACACCTGAAATAATAAGTAAAAGTGACATAAGTAGTGTTGGTATTATGCCTCTTTTATTGCTTTGTTTTATATTTAATGCTTTGTATCTCATTACATCTTCTTGATACTTTTCATCCCATTTTTTATAATATTTTATTCCATCACGCAGGGTTGCTTCATCTATTGATTTTATACCTGTCTCAAGCTCTCTCCTATAACCTCCTACGATAAAGTCCCCTGCTCTATCATTTATTTGGTTTTCTAAACTCTTTATTTCAGATTCCATATCACTGCAAGACTCTATATCAGCAGATATCTGTCCATAACTTTTTAAAATACTGTTTATTTCAAGCTCGTTTTCTATAATTTTTTTATCATAAGCCGTGTAAATATTTATTTCATTTAATACGCTTTCCTTCTCTGCAGCAAAATTTTTACGCCTGTTATTTAAGCCTAAAATATTTAGTCTTAAATTCTTTAAAACTTCGAGTACATTTTCAGGTATTTGGTCAAATTCTGATATGTTGCCTTGCCTTTTTTCTAATTCGTGTATGGAATCTATTTTTCTTTTAATTGGTAATAGTCTTTCAATCTTATTTATATATGCTAAAACCTCAGCTTTTTTTTGAAGCTTATCAGCAAGGTTTTTATTATTTACATCAAGTTCTCTTTCTAATACATACAGCCTATCTTCATTATCTCTTGCCCCTATCAATCTTTTATTTAGTACAGAAAGATCTGCATTTAACAATTTTGCTTTAGGAGAACCTCGTCTATCAGGACGCCAAAGGCTATTTGCGTCTATCTCAATGTCCGATACCATATCCTTTAAGGGACGAAAAAGTGACGTATATTGACCCCCAAGTACTTGATCCTGTATCTTCTCCCAAACATATTCTTCAGGAAATTGGAGCTTGTCTAGGGTTAATGCATAAACCTCCTTAAAAATCCCCTCTGAAATATTGCCTAGAATATCTATTGGCTTATTCCCAATGCTTATACTTTTATCATCAAATGTAATAATAGATTCTATCCTGCTAAGCAGTCTTCTAGAGATAAAAATTTCTCTGCCACGGTCATCAACCATTGTACCTCTACAAGAGGCCCTATCCATATCCCAAGGCACATAAGGGTTTGTTTCTCTTGATGCAGGGTCCCAGCCATAAAATAATGTAATAATCAAATTAAATATCGTACTCTTTCCAGACTCATTCTTTCCATAAAATATTACTAGATTGCTATTGCTGTTGCTGCTTATATCTATATTTAGACTTTCATCGTTATTAAACTTTCCAAATCCACTAGCATTTATTTGCTTAATCTTCATGGCTTGTCCCCCCCTAAGAGGTAGGTAGCTATATCCATATCTGCTCCTTTAAGTAAACTCCTAAGATATATAACAGTTTCTTCATCGTCTTTTCCACTTATTCCAGCTAGATTTTCTGGTTTTAATTTAAGCAATAATTCATCATCTTCTTTAATATCATCAAATATTTCAAGTGCTTTACTTAAGACATGAGGCTGATTTTTATATTTATCTATTTCTATAGACATTTTTAAATCATCTACTGATACCTCTACATAAAATATACCAAAGTATGCCTTTATATCATCCTCTAATTCAGTAATGTTCTCTATATCATCAAACTCAAATCTAAGCGGGCATTGCCCTTTTAAACTTACTTTTATTAATAGCTCCCCGTCAAATTCATATTTTAAAATTTCTTGTTCTATTTTTTCAAAGATACGTTTTTTAAGTTCCTCATAATTTGTCACATTAGATATATTATCTACAATTATCTCTTCCCATCTTATATGTGATAGTTCATTAAAGCTATACGTCACTTCTCCCGCATCATTTATACGAACTAAATAACCGCCTTTAGCTCCCGTCTCCTTTGAATTTCTACCCATTATATTACCAGAATACATAATTGGTTTATTCTTTTGCAGCTCCTGCCTTTTATGAATATGACCAAGAGCCCAATATGTATAATCTTTTACTTCGAGATCTTTAATGAGACATGGTGCATATCTTTCATGGTCGCAAATGGTATTTGTATCTAATACAAGACAATGAAGCAGTCCTATATGAGGAACATTTAACTTAGATTTAGGAAAATCCTCTGCAATATTTCTGCTTTCATTTTTACTTTTGTGAGCTGCACCTAAAACCACAGCCTTTATATTGCCATTGTCATCATATACATTAACAGCCTCCACATTTGATTGATTAAATATATATACATTTTTAGGCCAAGGAATTTTGCTTATTCTATGGCTATGGCCATATGGATCATGATTCCCAGGTGCATAGAATACATTTATATTTTCTTTATCAAGCTGTTTAAATACATCTAATATAAACTTTTCCGTAGAAAAGCTTAATGTATCGTTATCAAAAAAGTCTCCTGCAATCAAAAGTGCGTCCACTCTTTCTGATATTGCAAGATCAATTGCCGCTTTAAAAGACTCCCTAAGTGAGTTTCTTAAAAACCTTCTTAGGTTTTCATCCCTGCTCTTAAAAGGTGTGTCAAGATGTACATCCGCTATATGAACAAATGAAAATGCCATGTGCTACCCCCCAATCACAATCAAAGCAAATATCTGTTTTTTGCTTTCTGTTTCTTATTTACATTATACATATATTTTATAACCATCTATTAAACTTTTTTATATAGAATCTTTTAATAACCTGTGTAAGTATAGAATAGGCTAAAAGTATTCCAATGAGCCATGGAAAATAAGCTGCAGGAAGTGGTACAAGTCCAATTGACCTCCCAAAAGCTGTAAATGGAATACATATTCCAATAGTCATTATTAATCCTGTAAGAAGCAAAACTGGGGTTGCCGCTCTGCTTTGTATAAATGGTATCTTTTTAGTTCTTATCATATGAACAATAAGTGTCTGAGACAATAGTCCTTCTATAAACCAGCCAGACTGAAATAATGCTTGATTTGCAGGGCTATTTGCTTTAAACACAAACCACATTACAAAGTAAGTTACAATATCAAATACAGAGCTTATAGGTCCTATATACATCATAAATTTTGCTATATCGTCTGCGTTCCATTTGCGAGGTTTTACTAGAAACTCCTCATCCATTACATCCCAAGGTATTGATATCTGAGATATATCATATAATAGATTTTGTACCACAAGTTGTATTGGAAGCATTGGTAAAAACGGAAGAAACGCACTAGCTGCCAGAACACTAAACATGTTCCCAAAGTTTGAACTTGCAGTCATTTTTATATACTTAATTATATTTCCAAAAACCTTACGTCCTTCAAGTACACCTTCTTCAAGCACCAATAAGCTTTTTTCCAATAGTATTATATCTGCAGATTCTTTTGCAATATCAACAGCAGTATCCACTGAAATACCTACATCAGCTTCACGAAGAGCTAGAGCATCATTTATTCCATCTCCAAGATAGCCCACAGTATGACCGTCGCTTTGAAGGACTTTTATTACTCTTGCCTTTTGGGTAGGAGATAGTTTTGCAAATATTGTTGTATTCTCAGATGCCTCTTTTAGTTCATTATCTGGAATGTTCTCTACGTCATCGCCTGATAATATATTATCAGTAGGAATTCCAACTTCCGTGCATATTTTTTTGGTAACTGCCTCATTATCTCCTGTAAGTACTTTTACATTAACCCCATGATCTAAAAGTGCCTTTATTGCATAAGGGGCAGAATCTTTTGGAGGATCCAAAAATCCAATGTAGCCCATAAGAACCATATCTTTTTCGTCTTTTACACTAAAAGTATTTTCATCTGGTATATTATTTTTCTGAGCTACTCCAAGAACCCTCATACCTTCATTGTTTAACTTTTTAACCATTTCCATAACTTCATGTCTTATTTCTTCAGTAAGAGGGGAAACTTCGCCCTTGTATTCAACAAAGCTGCATATTGAAAGCATCTCTTCTATTGCACCTTTTGTAACAAGCTGTCTTTTTCCATCAGGACTTTTAAGCACTACAGACATTCTTCTTCTTGCAAAATCAAATGGAATCTCATCCACTTTATTATAAATCTTTTCAACATCTCTAAATCCTTTTTCTGCTCCATATTCTAAAACAGCAACATCCATTAAATTTCTCATGCCAGTCTGATAGTAACTATTTAGGTATGCATGTCTTAAAACCCTATCATCCTCATTTCCATGTATATCTAAGTGTTTCTCTACAACTATTTTATCTTGAGTTAATGTACCTGTTTTATCAGTACATAGTATATCCATAGCTCCAAAGTTTTGTATGGCATCAAGCCTTTTTACTACTGTTTTATGCTTCGCCATATTTATGGCACCCTTTGCAAGGTTTGTTGTAACTATCATAGGGAGCATCTCTGGAGTAAGTCCTACTGCAATAGAGATTGCAAATAGCAAGGCTTCAAGCCAATCTCCCTTTGTAAATCCATTTATAAAGAAAACTATTGGAACCATTACAAGCATAAATTTTATTAATATCCAGCTAACGCTGTTTACGCCTCTGTCAAAACTAGTTTCAGCCCTTTGGCCTACTATTGATTTTGCCATCGTTCCAAAATAGGTATCATTACCAGTGGCTACAACAACAACTGTTGCTGTTCCACTTACCACGTTTGTTCCTAAGAGGCATATATTGCCAAGGCTAGCTATGTTTTTATTTTTACTATCGCTTTTATCAAGGTCTTCGCAATATTTCTCTATGGGTTCAGATTCTCCTGTAAGTGATGATTGGCTTATAAATAAATCCTTGCAGGAGATTATACGCACATCAGCTGGAATCATATCCCCTGCAGCAATATGTACTATATCACCAGATACAATCTCTTCCATTGATATTTCTTTTTTCCCTGTATCTTTTCTAAGTACTGCCGTTGTATTTTTTACTAAAGCCTTAAGTTCTTCAGCTGAAACAGCAGATTTATACTCTTGAGTAAATCTAATTATTCCGCTTACCATAATCATAATTAAAATTATAATAAAAGTAGTCCAATCCCTATTTTCAGCTGGTACAATCAATACATCAGTAAATAAAGATACTGCTGCAATAGCAATTAAAACTATTGTAAATGGGTTTATAAAAGCTTTTACTAATTGAACATACCATGGTTCTAATTTTTCATGAGCAACTTGGTTTAATCCATGTTCCTCAATTCTATCTTCTACTTCTGAATCTGTAAGCCCCATCTCAGATGTATCATATCTTTTAAAAACTTCTTCTATGCTCATGGAGCTTATTTTAATTAGATTATTTGTTATTCTTGATATATTTTGTGCATTTAAACTTTTCATGTTCTTCATATCTCCACCTCCAAAAGGCAACAATAAATAAAGGTAAAATAATATGCTATTTAACCTATAAGCATTTTCAAAGCATACAAATATATGCCTTAATATAATCTTTGAATAGTATCCAAAATAAATACATAAGAATTTGATAAATATGATGCAAAATTAAAGATGCGCAGTGGAAGGTACATTGGTTTAAACCAATATGATATATGTAGAATTAAAGAGTTTTTAATTTGCTATTTTCCAGATATGAATCTATACACATTAGGAGAATAGGATAGGCAAATACTCAATTTATTACACATACCATCACCCCCACTGTCACTACTTCCGGCTCCAGAATCCATTCTCCCACCTCCAAATACAAAAATAAAAGTAAAACAGTAAAAAGCCTTTACCAAAACTTAAACAAGGTAAAGGCATAAATACCCTATTAGTCTCGTTCAAGTTTTGGCTTTATAGGGCATTAAAGCTGTATTAGGTAATGCCTTAACCTTCGGCAAAACCTGCTAACCTGTTCAGAGTGTCTCCACCCTTTTACGGCAACAGCCTACATCCTTATAGTAACCTCACCTACCGAGGTATAAACATGTTACAATCTTATATTATGACTATTCTTACTAAATGTCAACCTTTTAGCATTAAAACCCATCAGCAGCGCCAGTAATAACACTTCCAACAGTGTTATTCATATTATTACTATTACTATCGCCATCATTCTCATTATCCTTACCATCTTTATTTTCATCTAAGTTTTTAAATGCACTAGATAGCATAAGCTTTATCCTGTTTAATTGATTTACTTCACTTGCTCCAGGGTCATAATCTATTGCTGAAATATTTGCCTTAGGATACATCTCTTTTAATGCTTTTATTACACCCTTTCCAGTAATATGGTTAGGTAAACATGCAAAAGGCTGAACGCAGACTATATTATATACACCACTTTCAATTAGCTCAATCATCTCTGCAGTAAGCAGCCATCCCTCTCCAGCTTGATTGCCTAATGAAAGTACTGGTGATACAATTTTACCTAAATTATATATTGTTGTAGGTGGTGTAAATCTTTTGCTCTTTTTTAGTGCAGCTTTCATACCTTTTCTGTAGTACTCTAAATATTTAATTGCAATATCTCCTACAGCCTTATTTAATTTTCTTTTGCCAAGATATCTGTACTTATAATCTTCATTATAAGCACAATATAGCAAAAAACCTGTAAGGTCAGGAACCACAACTTCTGCACCTTCACTTTCGAGTGTTTCTATAAGATTGTTATTAGCTGTAGGATGGTATTTAACAAGTATTTCCCCAACTAACCCTACTCTAGGCTTTTTAATGTCTTTAAGTGGTAAGTTGTCAAATTCATCTACAATTTGCTTTATATTTCTTCTGTATGTTCTTTTATTTCCATCCTTTACACTTTCTATGCACTTGTCTACCCATTTATTATACAGCTCATTTGCAGAATCCTTGTCCCTTTCATAAGGTCTAACCCTATATAATACATTAGAAAGCAAATCTCCATACATAATTGCCATGGTGCACTTACTTGCTAGTCCCATGGAGTACTTAAATCCAGGGTTGCTTTCAAGCCCTGAAGGACTAACTGAAATAACAGGTACCTGTCCAAAACCTGCATCTTTTAATGCCTTCCTTAAAAAGGCTATATAATTTGATGCTCTGCATACCCCACCCGTTTGAGTCATCATAATTGAAGTATTATTTAAATCATATTTGCCAGACTTTAATGCCTCTATAAACTGTCCCACTACTATTATTGAAGGATAGCAGGCATCATTATTTACATACCTTAACCCTTCATCTATACAAGCTTTGTCTACTGATGGAAGTATTTCTATGTTATATCCACATGTATTTACTGCTTCCTCTAGAAACTGAAAATGTATAGGTGACATTTGTGGAATCAAAATAGTATGTTCTTTTCTCATATCCTCTGTAAACACAACCCTTTTAGCTGGAGAATTTCTCACTTTATGCTTTATACCATTTTTATCTCTCTCTTCCATGGCAGCTTTCAATGAACGCAAACGTATTTTTGCTGCTCCAAGGTTGTTTACTTCATCTATCTTTAAAGCAGTATACATTTTATTGTTGTTATTTAATATTTCCTGAACCTGATCACAGGTTACAGCATCAAGGCCACATCCAAAAGAGTTTAATTGAACAAGTTCTAAATCATCTCTTTTAGCTACAAAACTTGCAGCTGCATAAAGCCTAGAATGATATGTCCACTGATCCACCACTCTAAGAGGTCTTTGAACATCTGCCAAATGTGCAACAGAGTCCTCAGTTAAAACAGCCATGCCAAGAGTGTTTATAAGGCTTGCTATTCCATGATTTATCTCTGGGTCTATATGGTAAGGACGGCCTGCAAGCACTATACCCTTTTTGCCTTCTTTTTCAAGTAGTCTTAGGGTTTCTTCTCCTTTTTGCACTATATCCTTCTTTACATTCTCTCTTTCTACCCAAGCTTTATCTACTGCATTATCTATCTCTCTCTTGCTTATACCAAATTCCTCAAACGCTTTATAAAGCCCTTCTTTAAGTGCATCTTTATTATCAAGAGATAAGAAAGGATTCATAAACTTAACATTATTTTCTTTTAACTCTTCCATATTATTTTTTATTGTCTCAGGGTATGATGCTACAATTGGGCAGTTAAGATGATTATTAGCATCTTTTTGTTCCTTTTCCTCATAAAATATACAAGGATAAAATATAAATTTAACTCCCCTATTTATTAAATCCATAACATGACCATGAGCAAGCTTTCCAGGGTAGCATACAGACTCTGATGGTATTGTGCCTATTCCCATTTCATACACTGCTCTTGATGATCTTCTAGATATTAAAACTCTAAATTTAAGTTCTGTAAAAAATGTAAACCAAAATGGATAGTTCTCATACATATTTAGCACCCTTGGAATTCCAACTTCTCCTCTAGCTGCATCATCTTTACTTAGTGGTTTATATCTAAATGTTCTATTATATTTATATTCATAAAGGTTTGGCAGACCTTGTTTTGATACATCTACTCCTGCTCCCTTTTCGCATCTGTTGCCTGATATATATTCTCTTCCATCAGAAAAATGGTTTACTGTAAGCAGGCAGTTGTTTCCGCAAAGTCCACATCTTCTCATGGAGGTTTCAAATGAAAACTTCTCTAACTCTTCCTTTACAAGCAGTTTGCTCTCATATCCATCCTTGTAATTTTCTTTAGCTATAATTGCAGCACCTAATGCTCCCATAAGTCCTGCAATATCTGGTCTTACAGCCTCTCTCCCCGAAATAAGCTCAAAGCTTCTAAGTACTGCATCATTATAGAATGTACCACCCTGTACAACTATATTTTTTCCAAGCTCTTTTGGATTTCTTATTTTAATAACCTTAAAAAGGGCATTTTTTATTACAGAATAAGTAATCCCTGCAGAAATATCTCCAACAGTGGCACCTTCTTTTTGTGCTTGTTTTACCATTGAATTCATAAAAACTGTACATCTAGAGCCAAGATCAACAGGATTTTCAGCTAAAAGGCCCAATTCCAAAAATTCTTTTACACCCATATCAATAGAATGAGCAAAAGTTTCAATAAAAGAGCCACATCCTGAAGAGCATGCTTCATTTAATAATATACTTTCAATTGCACCATCTTTTATTTTCATGCACTTCATATCTTGTCCACCTATATCCAATATGAAATCCACATCCGGTAAAAATAACTTTGCAGCTTTATAATGGGCTATAGTCTCAACTTCACCTACATCAACCCCAAGAGCCGCCTTAATAAGTTCTTCCCCATAACCTGTTATTGCCGAATTTCTAATAACTGCACCTTCAGGAAGCTTACTATATATATCTTTTAGTATTTCAACGGTCAAATTAAGAGGATTCCCTTTGTTATTGCCATAGTATGAATAAAGCATCCTATTGTCTTTATCCATTAAAACGGCTTTAGTGGTGGTAGAACCTGCGTCTATACCTAAAAAGTAATCTCCTTTATAACTTTTTAAGTCTCCTCTTTTTATACTAGATACACTATGTTTTGCCCTAAATTCATTTAATTCTTCCTCATCCTTAAATAAAGGCCTAAGCTTATGAGAGTCATCTATTGATGCATTTTCTGCTCTAAGTAGTCTCTCCATTAAAGAGCTAAATGGTATTGACTCCGTATTTTTAGATGCAATTGCAGCCCCAAGTGCTACAAATAATTGTGCTTCTTTAGGAACTATAGTTTGTTCGTCTTTTAATTTAAGTGTTTTTACAAACCTTTTGCGAAGCTCCGGAAGAAAGTGGAGCGGGCCTCCCAAAAATGCCACGTTCCCCCTTATGGGCCTGCCACATGCAAGACCACTTATAGTCTGATTGACAATAGATTGAAAAATAGAGGCTGCTATATCCTCTTTTGATGCCCCCTGATTTAATAAGGCCTGTATGTCTGTTTTTGCAAAAACACCACATCTTGATGCTATTGGGTAAATTGCCCTATGCTTTTTTGAAAGCTCATTTAA
>DIRE01000027.1:21188-62770 GCA_002426575.1 Clostridiaceae bacterium UBA5444
GCATCTTCTCCGCCTAATTCTATTGCCACATCGGTTTTAGGTATATAATTTTCTATAGACTTTGTGCATGCAACAACTTCCTGTATAAATTCTATTCCAAGCCACTTATTTACAGACAAGCCACCTGACCCTGTAACCATTACAGTTATATTGTCCCCTTTAAATCCTTCACAAGCGTCCATCAATATATCTATTATGCTATTTTTGACGTCTGATAGATGCCTTCTATATTTACTATAAACTACCTCATCGTTTTGATTTGTTATTACTACTTTTACAGTAGTTGAACCAACGTCTAACCCTAAATGAAATAATTGTGCCATATCTATTCGGTAAAATACCGATTTACCCCCTTTTTTATTTAGTACAAGTTAAAGTATATTTATATTAAAGTATATTTACATAAATTGAATATTATATAAAGAGAATTATAACATATACGCCATATTTTTTATACCTCACATGGGTACAAAATAAATATCTTATTAACTTAAAAAATTATTGATTATTTTATTTAAAATATTATTGAAATATACAATCATATGTGTTATAAATAATTGATGTTTTATTATACAATATAAAGCATAATTATTTCCGCATATTAAAAATCCTTTCTCATATTTGCGTATGGGGAGGGTTTTAATATTTTATAAAGAAAATAAGCAAGGAGTTGAGAAGGTTTTGGAAAATTCTATGGTTAAATTGGCTCACGTTGTTAAAAGGTTTAGTGGTGAAAGAGATGCAGCTATAAAAGATATATCTCTCGACATAAAAGAAGGAGAGTTTCTCACAATACTAGGTCCAAGTGGATGTGGAAAGACTACAACTCTAAGAATAATTGCAGGATTTGAACATGCAGACAGTGGCAATGTATATATAAATAATGTAGAAGTATCATCTATACCAGCCTTTAAAAGAAATGTAAATACTGTATTTCAAAACTATGCGCTATTTCCCCATTTAAATGTTTTTGACAACATTGCTTTTGGATTATCTTTGAAAAAGGTTGACAAATTAGAAATAGAAAAAGAAGTAATGGAAATGCTTAAAATAGTAAAAATGGAAGGCTATGAGGCAAGAATGATCGATCAGCTAAGTGGTGGTCAAAAACAGCGTATAGCAATTGCAAGAGCAATAATTAACAATCCTAAAGTGCTGCTTTTAGATGAACCATTAGGGGCTTTGGATTTAAAACTTAGAAAGCAAATGCAATTAGAGCTTAAGCACCTTCAGAAAAAGCTTGGAATTACATTTATATTTGTTACCCATGATCAAGAAGAGGCCATGACAATGTCAGATAGAATATGTGTAATGGATAATGGCCTCATTGAACAGCTTGGAACTCCTGAAGAGATATATGAACAGCCACAGACAAAATTCGTTGCTGATTTTATAGGCGATACAAATATATTTGAAGGGGTCGTATGTGAGACTCACAACGGCCTGTGTTCTATAAAACTAAAAGATGGACAAGTTGTTAATTTAATAGCTAAAAATTCATCTATGGAAGATACTGTATGGTTTGCAGTAAGACCTGAAAGGATATTTTTAAGCCAGGAACCCATAGATAAAGGCTGTAATCTTTCTGTTCATTTAAAAGAAAGAACATATATAGGATCCGTGCTTAAAACTACTGTAACATTATTAAATGGAAGAGAAATAATAATTAGCGAACCTGCTGCAAATAGATTTGCTTTCAAAGGCGAGTCAGACAAGGTATATATAAATTGGAACTTAGACAGCACGGTGGTGATGAAATCATGACACAAAAATCATTTAAAAAATTTTATAAAAATATAAAAGATAAATTAAAAGGCCAAAATGCAGGAGCATTTAAAACATTATCACCTGTACTTATATGGATGACCTTATTTTTTGTAGTCCCAATAATTATGGTTATAATAGTAAGCTTTTTAACTCGCGGACAGTATGGGGGTATTGATTATAAGTTTACATTGGACAACTACATAAAGCTATTTAATCCTTTATATGCAGAAATACTTATAAAATCCCTAATAATCGCATTACTGACCACATTGATATGTCTATTTTTAGGATATCCGTTTGCATATTTTATTGCTCGTTCTAAAAAGAAATATAGACACGTACTTATACTTCTTATTATATTGCCATTTTGGACTAATTCTCTTGTTAGAACCTATGCATGGATAATACTATTGAGAACAGAGGGAATAATCAACACCTATTTGATCAAGTTTGGAATAATAAATACACCAATTAAGCTTTTATATAATAACGCTGCAGTAATGATTGGTATGGTATATATGATGTTTCCATTTATGGTACTGCCCCTTTATTCTTCCATTGAAAAGCTTGACAGTTCATTGCTTGAAGCTGCAAGTGATCTTGGTGCAACACCAAGGAAGGTATTTTCAAAGGTAATACTTCCACTTACAAAGCCTGGTATTATGTCTGGATGCTTGTTGGTCTTTGTACCAACCCTTGGTTACTTCTTTATACCAGATCTTTTAGGGGGCAGCAAGGTAGTTTTGCTAAGCAATTTAATCAAAAACCAATTTCTATCTGCTAGAAACTGGCCTTTTGGCTCTGCAATATCTGTAGTACTTATAATTATTATGTTTATTATGATTGGACTTTACCTAAAACTTGGAGGAAATAAAAAGGACATGGAGGTGTTATAGGGTTGAAAAGTCAAGCTTCTAAAAGATTTGGGAAGATATATAGCTTTCTTATATATTTATTTCTTTATATACCAATACTAGTACTCATTATATTTTCTTTTAATGAGTCAAAACTAAATGCTACTTGGACGGGTTTTAGCTTAAAATGGTATAAAAGCCTTTTTAATAATTACAGTATAATGGAAGCAATGAAAAGCAGCCTTATAGTTGCCTTTGCAAGTACAATAATATCTGTTATATTAGGTACTCTAACAGCTATAGGTATGTATAAATATAAGTTTAAGGGAAAGTCTGTAATAGATAGTATACTTTTTTTCCCACTTATAATACCTGAAATAGTTATGGGTATAGCAATGCTTTCTTTTTTTTCTGTTTTCAAGATTTCCACTGGGCTTACAACTTTAATAATTGCCCATGTTACATTTAGTATATCTTATGTTGTTATTGTGGTTAAGACTCGTCTTGAAGGATTTGATAAGTCTATTGAAGAGGCGGCAATGGATCTTGGAGCAACTCCTTTTGAAACCTTTACAAAGGTTACACTGCCAATAATTTCACCTGGAATTGTATCTGGTGCCCTGCTTGCATTTACATTATCTCTAGATGATGTAATAATAAGCTTTTTCGTTGCAGGTCCAGGAAGCAATACACTTCCTCTTAAAGTATTTTCTATGGTTAAGTTTGGCGTTACTCCTGAAATAAATGCTCTTTCTACAATATTATTAGTATTTACACTAGTTTTAGTTGTGGTTATGGAGGCAATAAACAGCAACAAAATAAAAAACAAAAGGTTTATAGCAATTATTTTATGTTCTATTATGTGTGTAGTATTTATAGGAGGAGGGGCTTTTTCAAAGTTAAATAGCAAAAATGCTGCAAAGGCTGAGCTAAATATATTTAACTGGTCAGAATATCTTCCTCAATCTGTTATAGACAAATTTGAGGAAAACTATAATATAAAGGTTAATTATAATACATTTTCATCTAATGAAGAAATGCTTGCAAAGATCATGGCTGGCGGCTCCCAGTTTGATCTTGTAGTAGCTAGCGACTATATGGTAGAAGTTTTAATAAAGCAAAATCTTATACAGCCTATAAATAAAGACAATATTCCAAACCTTAAAACTATTGATAAGGATGTATTAAACCTTCCATTTGATGAGGGTAATAAATATAGCGTACCATATATGTGGGGTGATGCATGTATCGCCGTGGATACTTCAAAGGTAGACTTTCCTATTAAAAGCTATAGTGACCTTTGGAACCCAAAGCTTAAAAACTCAATTGTGGTATTAGATGATCAAAGGGTAATAATAGGGATGGCTCTTAAAAAGCTTGGATATTCAATAAATGAAACAGACCCTTCCGCACTTTATAAAGCAAAGGAAGAGCTTATAAAATTAAGGCCTAATATTAAAGCCTATGATAGCGACAGTCCAAAAACTTTACTTGTAAATGGTGAAGCCAAGGTTGGATTTGTATGGGGCGCAGAGGCTTCATTAGCAAAAAGGGAAAACAAAAATATTACTGCAGTTGTTCCAACTGAAGGTATTATTTTGCAGCAAGATAATTTTACTATACCCAAAAGTGCAAAAAATGCAAAAGCTGCAGAACAGTTTATAAACTTTATATTAGAGCCTGAAATAAGCGCTGAGATTTCTAAAGAGTTTCCTTATGCAAACCCTAATACTGCGGCATATCCATATATGAATCAGGATATATTAAATGATATAGCAGTATATCCTCCTAAAGAAGCTGTAAGGAAGGGCGAGCATTTAAAAGATATAGGCCAAGCCGTCCAATATTTTGATAATTACTGGACGGAAATAAAAAGCAATAAGTAATTATAATAGATTCTAGTCTCTCATCATATATTATTGTATAGATATTAAAAGGAGGGATAAATATTGGATTTAAAAGAATGTAAGGTGGATCTACCTTATCCTGAACCAATGGTTGAAGCAAAAAATACTTATTATGGTCAAATACTTATGGATGATTTCTCTGGATATGTAAGTGAATTTACTGCAATAAACCTGTATAGCTTCCAACACTTTTCTGCAGAAGAAAGCAATTATAAAAGCTATGCCGAAACAATAAAATGCATTTCAATTATTGAAATGTACCATCTTGAGCTTTTAGCTGAAACTATATTTAAATTAGGATTAGTTCCTAAGTATATGGGGTCTTACTCTACATGGGGGCAGCCATGGAATGGATGTTTTGTAGACTATAGCAGAGATATTACTGACATGATAAATATAAGTATTAAATCAGAAATAGATGCAATCAATAATTACAAATATCATATATCTTTAATAAATGATAAATATATATGCAAACTACTTAATAGAATAATTTTAGATGAGCAAAAGCATTTAGAAATCTTTAATAAAGAGCTTAAAAAGGTTATGAAGCAGCAAAAATAGCTGTTTCATAACCTTTTCTTAATTGGCCTATAGGGTTTAAGTACCATGCTTTTTACCTTGTATAAACAGGGGTATGGATATATACTATAATATATTAGAAGATAAAAAAAGCGGGAGGTATTATTATGAAATTTATTATTACAGAAGATTATGATGAAATGAGCAAAGTAGCAGCTGACATGGTAATAGAACAGATTAAAAATAATCCAGAAAGTATACTTGGGCTTGCAACAGGAAGCAGTCCAATTGGCCTTTATAAGCAATTGATTAAAGCTCACAAGGAAGGTCTTGACTTTTCAAAGGTTAAAACATTTAATCTTGATGAATACTATGGTCTTACTCCTGATCATCCACAAAGCTATAGGTATTTTATGAATGATGTATTATTTAATCATATAAATATAGATCAAAAGAACGTACATATACCAAGTGGTATTGCAAAAGATGTGGAGAAGGAATGTAAAGATTATGATAAGTCGGTGGAAGATGCTGGCGGAGTAGATCTTCAAGTACTTGGCATTGGTAGGAATGGACACATAGCTTTTAATGAGCCTGAGGAAAATCTTGCATTAGGAACTCATCTTACAGGTTTAACAGAGAATACCATAAATGCTAATTCAAGATTCTTTGATTCTATGGATGATGTGCCTAAGAAGGCATTAACCATGGGAATTGGAACTATAATGAAGGCTAAAAAGATAGTACTTGTAGCATCAGGGAAGGATAAGGCTCCTGTTATTAGGGACTTAACAAGGCCTTGCTTGACTACAAATATACCTGCATCAATGCTTCACCTTCACAATGATGTTACAATAATAGTTGATAAAGATGCAGCATCTCTTATGAATGCTGATTGTGCTGATTGCTAAATTTGTTTTACTAATTACTTTTTGAAACTAGGGGATTAATATTAATATGAAGAAAATACTATGTATGTTTTTATGTTTAATGCTTTTAACAGGGTGCAGCAGCAGTGATCCTGTTAAAAAGCCTGCACCAATTGATGAAGATGACGCAACTTCTGAAATACCTAAGGAAGAATCCATGCAAGCTAAAGAAGCTGCCAAAGGTGCAGAGGTTTCTATGGTAGATGGAAAAAAAGTTTTAAAAAATCCAGATAGTACATTAGTTCTAGTAAATAAGGAAAATGCTCTTCCTGATAATTGGGCTCCTACTGATCTGGTAGCACCTAAAGTAGCCTTTTCATTTAAAGAGGATCATCCAAGAAGATACTTAAGGAAAGAGGCTGCAGAAGCTTTAGAGGCCCTTTTTAGTAAAGCAAAGGAAGAAAGCATTATACTATATGGAGTATCAGGTTATCGCCCTTTTGATACGCAAAAGAGAATATACAATAACGAGGTAAATCAAGTTGGCGAAGAAGAGGCTAAAAAGAATGTAGCAATACCAGGCTACAGTGAACACCAAACAGGACTTTGTATAGATGTATCTAGTGAGGATATGGATTTTCTGCTTAAAGAAGAATTTGAAGATACAAAAGAGGGAAAATGGTTAGCAGATAATGCTAAGGATTTTGGATTCATAATACGCTATCCCAAAGATAAGGTATCTATTACAGGATATAACTACGAGCCATGGCATATTAGATACGTAGGAGTTGAGGCTGCAAACTTTATTGTATCCCACAATATAACCCTCGATGAATACTATACTGAAGTAGCAAAAAAATAAAACTTAAATAAAAAAATGTACAGCATATCATATACTGTACATTTTTTCTTACCTCTTACCAATTATCTCTTACCTGTTGCTTATTCTCTACAAAAAGTTCCTTTGATTTCAATATGAATATAAATGCAACTACTGCAGTTAATGCTATGTAGCCTTCAATTAAAAACAGATTGACCCCGTTTGCCTGCATAATCCCAAGTGGTGAATCAATTATCATATGAAGAAGTATTGCATATACAACATATTCAAACTTTTCATTCTTTACTCCATACAGCACTAAAATAGACAAAGCTATCTGTAGGGTAAACGCAAATATTCTCTCTACCCCACTAATTGCAAAATAGTATGACGGGGTGGTTATAAGCTGATTTTTAATAGCATCTGTAATCTCTCTCTGGTTAATGGAAGGTGCAATGACCTTATCAAAATTACCTGAGTTAATAGAAAATGAATAATAAATATTATTAATACTAGTAATTCCTACTACTAATATTGCCTCTATTCCTCCATGTCCTATACCAAAGGCAATACCATCATTTCTATCTAAATTTTCTTTTAATATATACTTAAATCCCACAAATCTTCCTAGCTCCTCAAACAATCCTGCAGTTAGTCCCAAAAACAGTGATATAAGTATTGAGTTTTCCTCCATAGATTTATACCACTTTTGTGTTGATAACAATTGGAGTATTGGAATTCTAAGTACTAGCTGTGAAACAAAGAACACTAAAACTCCGACAAATACTGGCTTTAGCGATATTTCCTTCTTCTTATAATAATAAATTGTAAGTCCTATAGGAAGAAAAAAAGAAATAATTAGTGATAAAAACATAAAAGCTATTGATGCCTGGTTAACCATAATATCCCTCCATAATTTTAATTTAATTCTCTATTTCTCCATATCTCTTTGTTCCAAAAGATATTAATACTTTATAGAATACTATACCTAAAACTAAAAAGCTAATTATCAGTGTTAAATAGGCAAAAGTACTATTTTTAATAAACTTTCCAACCAAAAATATAATCAAAACTGACCATAAGAAGTTTAAAAACATACTTAAAACGCCATTTAAATTCTGCTTTACCGCCTTTTGAGGGTTATTCCAATTAAAATATGGTCTAAACAAATCAATAATAAGGGATATTTCAATAATTGATAAAGATGCAATAGTTGAAATAATAATTGCAATAAACGTATATAATATATCCATCTTTAAAATAAATCCAAATGATAAAGTAGTTAATATTACACCCGTCTCTGTAATTACAAAGGCATGTATTGCCTTTCCTAATAGCTGTTCTTTAGGAGATACTGGTATATACTTTGATATATAAAATTCATTACCCTCTCTAGATATTGCTGTTGGTGAGGTCATGTTTGCAGCTATTGTAAATACATTTATCCCTACAACCCCAAGAGTGAGCAAAATTGGGTTTCCTTTATTTAAAAAGCTTAGCTCTTTTAGTGATTCTTCTCCCGCAAATATAAATGTTATTATAAATATTGCAGGTAGAAGAAAAGATGGCAGTGCACAGTTTACAAAGAAAGATGGAACCCTATTTAAAATCTTAAACTCCTTCCAAAATACTGCACTTATTTTACCTCTGCTTACTAATTCATTAGAAAGCTCCCTATCACTAACCTTTTTCCTTTTGGCTTCTGATTCCTTTAAGCCTAAAAGTCCCCCAAAGAATAACTTCTGTCCAAAATATAAAAATGCAAATATAAATATAGATGATATTGCTAAAAACAAAATTAAATATAAAAGGCCACCTAAAGTTTTATATTTTATTAATGCCATACTTATCCATGCTCCAGGTGGATATGCAGCTGCAATAGAGCTTATAAGTCCATTTTCAGAAAAAAATAATGCTTTTATCTTTTCAGGATCACCTTGTGATGCGGTTTTTTGTATAGCCACCTGGATACCAAGTATTATAAATATTCCTAATATAGCACCTATAATACTAAGCAAATCCTTTTTCTTTCCAATGTTAACCACCCTCATAATAATCATTGAAATTATTGAAACTATACAAAGTGGAATTATTGGAACTACCAATAATGCAATAATACTATATAAATAGTAAAGTATTCCTGCACCAGTTTTGGTACCGTAAATTATTAGGGGAGGAAGAAGTATGGGAATTGATGTTAAGTACTCACTTGTAAGCACCACCCCAAGTTTTGCTCCAAGTATTTGCCATGGTTTAAAAGGCATTGATACTAACTGTTCAGTATCATCTGTAAAATAGAAAGCACTTATAACAACAAATATCCCAAATATTAAAACCACGGTACTAGATATAACAACTCCAATAGTTATTATTGCTCCTGCCTGCCCAAACTCATGTAGCCCTGCATAGCTAGAATCAATAAATAAAATATATCCAATAAGTATTGGAAGAATCGATAAAGCTATTACTAATATTAGTCCAACAAACTTTAATACTTCCTTTTTATCTTTTGATGCTTTATATTTAAAGTTAGATATTCCATACCATGAATTAAATAATGTTTTAAATAAAGAAATGGTTTTACTCATTTTCAGTCATCTCCAAGAATATTTTTTCAAGAGATTCGTTTCCTTTTGCAGATTCCCTTATCTTATCCATGGTACCGCAAAATATTATCTTGCCTTTATTTATAATTGCTATTCTATCACATAACTTTTCTGCAACCTCGAGTACATGAGTTGAGAAAAATACGGTTTTACCCTGGGATGTATGCTCTCTCATCATCTCCTTTAATATAAAGGCTGATTTTGGGTCAAGTCCTGTAAGAGGCTCATCAAGTATCCAAAGGGATGGATTATGTAGTAGCGCACCAATTACTATTATCTTTTGCTTCATTCCATGGGAATAGCTTTGTATTAAATCCTCTGCAGAATCATACAAGCTAAATCTATCCAGCAGAGTTTTTATCCTTTCTCTCCTTATATCTTGGGGAACCTCATACACATCCGCCATAAAATTTAAATATTCGATGCCCTTTAATTTATTAAACATATCAGGATCATCTGGTACATATCCAAACTGCATCTTTGCTTTTATGCTGTCCTTTTTTATATCAAATCCATTTAATTTAATTGAGCCAGAATCAGCATTTAAAATACCTGTTATCATCTTTATGGTGGTTGTCTTCCCAGCACCATTAGGCCCTAAAAAGCCAAATATCTCCCCATCCATTATCTCCATGGATATATCATCCACAGCCTTTATTTGCCCTTTGTTATAGTTTTTTGATACATTCTTTAATTCAATCATAAATTCACCTCTAATTTATAAAATATAGATATTTAAATCTACTATTCCCATTATAATATAATATTATCTTTATATATATGGTTAAAAAGTAAAATATGCATCACCAATATAATTTAATATTGTGATGCATATTCTTTAAAGTAATTCTTAACTACCAAGATAAGCTTCCTTAACGGTTTCATCTTTTAATAATTCCTCTGCTTTCCCCTCTATTGCAATGCTTCCATTTTGTATTACATATCCCCTATTTGCAATAGACAGTGCAATATTTGCATTTTGTTCAACAAGAAGTACCGTGGTGCCACTTTCATTTATATCTTTTATAATAGAGAATATTTCATCTACCATAAGTGGTGCAAGTCCCATTGATGGTTCATCAAATAACATAAGCTTTGGTTTTAACATAAGAGCCCTGCCAATAGCAAGCATCTGCTGCTCTCCACCGCTTAATGTACCCGCTATCTGCTTTCTTCTTTCTTTAAGCCTTGGAAATCTTGCAAATACCTTTTCATAATCCTTTTTGATTCCTAACTTATCATCCCTTGTATATGCACCCATCTCTAGGTTTTCCATAACAGTCATATTTGAAAATATTCTTCTTCCCTCGGGTACATGAGATATACCTAAGCCTACTATCTCAGGGGCTTTTAATCTGTCAATACTATCTCCACAAAACTCTATAGTACCATCCTTAGGCTTTACAACCCCTGATATTGTCCTAAGCATTGTAGTTTTACCAGCTCCATTTGCTCCAATTAATGTTACTATTTCTCCTTCGTTTACATTTATTGAAACACCTTTTAGTGCATGAACTGCCCCAAAATAAACATTAACATCCTTAAGATCTAACATGATACCTTCCTCCCAAGATATGCCTCAATAACCCTTTCATTATTCTGTACCTCATCAGGGGTTCCTTCTGCTATTAAGGTACCATAGTCAAGAACATATATTTTATCGCATATTCCCATAACCAAAGACATATCATGCTCTATAAGTATTATTGTAAGTTTAAATTTATCTCTTATCCATTTAATAAGTTCTGTAAGCTCTTTTGTTTCATTTGGGTTCATACCTGCTGCAGGTTCGTCTAATAAAAGCAAATCTGGGTCTGCTGCAAGCGCTCTTGCAATTTCTAATCTTCTCTGCTCACCATATGGAAGGTTTTTAGCAAGTTCATCCTTTTTATCCTCAAGATTAAATATTTCAAGTAACTTTAATGAGGAATCATGAATCCTTTCTTCTTCTTTATAATAGGATGGAAGCCTAAAAATAGCTGAAAATATATTGCAGTCAATATTATGATTAAATGCAAGGCTAACATTATCAAGTACAGTCATATTCTTAAACAATCTTATGTTCTGAAAAGTCCTTGATATTCCATAATCAGTTATTTTATATGGCTTAAGCTTTTTTATATTTTTATCTTTATAAGATATATCACCAGAAGATGGGGTATACATTCCAGTTAAAAGATTGAATAATGTAGTCTTTCCAGCACCATTTGGCCCAATAAGCCCTGCAATTGTTCCCCTATCTATATCCATATCTATATTTGATATGGCGGTTATACCTCCAAAGGTTTTTGTAAGTTTATTTATTTTGATTGCCGACATTTAATTTTCCTCCCCTCTTAAATAATTTAACGCTTGATTCATAATCACCTAAAATGCCTTGAGGCCTATATACCATTATTGTAAATAGTATTAGAGAGTATAATATCATTCGAATCTCTGGTACACTTTGAAGAAGCAGTGATATTAATGATAATAAAAAGGCACCAACTATTGATCCTTTAATACTTCCCATCCCCCCGAATACAACTATAACAAGTATGTCTATAGATTTCATAAAACCAAATGCATCAGGTTTTATAAAATAAAAATAGTTAGCATAAAGCGCCCCAGCTATTCCTGCAAAGAATGCACCTATTATAAATGAAAGTACCTTATATAATGTAGTATTAACTCCCATTGCCTCAGCTGCAATCTCATCTTCCCTAATTGCTATACATGCTCTTCCAGCATAAGAATTAACAAAATTTTTGATTACTGTAACCGTTATAACAACCATGAAGTAAATCCATGTCCATGTAGTATATTGAGGTATATCATTAAATCCACTTGCCCCCCCAACATATTCTATATTAAGAAGTATATTTCTAATTATTTCACTAAACCCTAATGTTGCTATTGCAAGATAATCACCCTTAAGCCTTAAGGTTGGAATACCTATTAAAAGTCCTACAAATGCTGCTGATACTGCAGCTAATAATATTGCTGCAATAAATGGCAGTCCTAATTTTGCAGTTGCAATTGCAGATACATAAGCACCTATTGCCATAAAACCTGCGTGGCCTAAAGAAAACTGACCAGTAAATCCTGTTATTAAATTTAAACTAACAGCAAGTATAATATTAATGCCTATTATTACAAGATTCATTTCTATATAAGAGTCAATAATGTTTGCCTTTATAAGTATCTCAGATATAGCATAGGTGCCTAATACCAAAATAATCATCTTTATATTCTTTTTATTAAACCATTTCATATATATCACCCCTCACCTATACCTTTTCTCTTGCAGTTGTACCAAATAAGCCGTTTGGCTTAATAATAAGCACTATAATCAGTATTGCAAAAGCCACTGCGTCTTTATATAGTGAATTACCATAGGCACTAACCATTGTTTCAGTAAGTCCTAAAAATATTCCACCAAACATGGCTCCTGGTATAATACCGATTCCGCCTATTACTGCTGCAATAAATGCTTTTAATCCTGGAACCATACCCATTAGAGGGTCTATGGAATTATAATACACTCCAACAAGTACTCCTGCTGCACCTGCAAGAGCAGAGCCTATTGCAAAAGTATATGATATGGTTTTGTCAACATTTATTCCCATAAGCTGTGCAGCCTCACTGTCTAAAGATACTGCCCTCATTGCCTTGCCTATTTTTGTATTGTGTATAATATACTGCAGCATAATCATAAGGAGTATTGTTATTATGATTATATAAATATCTTTGCTGTTTAAAATTACTCTTCCATTTAAAATATTGATTTTCTTGCCTGCTAAAACATCTGGAAATGTTCTAGTCTCAGCACTAACAAAATACATCATCACATATTCTATAAAAAGTGATACGCTTATTGCAGTTATTAAGGCCGCAATCCTTGAAGAGTTTCTTATAGGTTTGTATGCCACCTTTTCTATAACTACACCAATTATTGCACATGAAAGCATCGATATTACAAGCGCTGGTATAAAGCTCATATTAAGAAATGTGGTCAATGCAAATCCTATATATGCCCCAAGCATAAATATGTCTCCATGGGCAAAATTAATTAAATTTATTATTCCATAAACCATTGTGTATCCAAGAGCAATAAGTGCATATATGCTGCCTAAAGTAATGCCATTTACAAGCTGCTGTAGTAATTTTCCCATTTACTCACACCCTTTTAAACAAAATCTAAGTATCTAAAGAGGGGGAATACCCCTCCTTGTAACAAGTTAGTTTAATATAATAACGTAATTTATTTTTTATGGCTGCTGCTTTTTAAGGAAGGTTTGCTCTCCATCTTTCATCTCAATTATTGTTATTGATTTTACGGGATTATGATGCTTATCTATAGAAAGCTCCCCAGTTATTCCTTTAAAACCTTTTGTAGATGCAAGAGCATCTTTAAGTTTTATAGGGTCAGCCTCTCCTGCCCTTTGCAGCGCATCTTTTAGGAAATAAGCTAAGTCATATCCTAAAGCATTAAATGCATTAGGGTCTTTTTTGTATTCTTTCTTAAATGCCTCTTTAAACTCTACCACTTCTTTAGTGGTGTCTTTAGATGAGTAATGATTTGTAAAGAATACGTTGTTTAATGCATCCTTCCCTGCAAGATCAGCAAGCTTTGGAGAATCATACCCATCGCCTCCTATAACTGGTACATCGATTCCTAATTCTCTTGCCTGTTTTACTATTAAACCAACCTCTTCATAATATCCTGGTACATACAGTACATCAGGATTTGAATCCTTTATGTTTGTAAGGGCTGCTTTAAAGTCTTTATCCTTTTGCTGGTATGCTTGTTCAGCAACTATTGTCCCGCCTAAGCTTGTGTATGTTTCTTTAAAGCTCTTAACGAGCCCCTTACTATAATCACTTGTATTATCCAAAAGAATTGCTGCTTTTTTTGATTTCAAATCATCTGATGCAAAGTTTGCAAGTATGGATCCTTGAAACGAGTCATTAAAACATGTTTTAAATGCAAATTCTCTTACATTTCCATTGCTGTCTACTGTTACATCATCATCAGTTGCTGAAGCAGAAATAAGTGGAACCTTATTTTTATTTGCAACTGGTATTGCGGCTTTAGCATTTCCAGATGTTGCAGGTCCTAATATTGCTACAACCTTATCTCTTGTTATGAGCTTTGTAGCAACGTTAGCAGTCTCTGCATTTTCAGATTTATTATCTGATTTTACAAGCTTTATTTGCTTACCTAAAACTCCTCCAGCTGCATTTATCTCTTTAACTGCAAGTTCAATTCCTTCCACAAGCCCTTGACCATATGTTGCAACCTGGCCTGAAAGTTCATAATCAAGACCGACTTTTATCTTGTCACTTTCAGCCTTCCCGCACCCTGCTAATAAACTAATAACTAAAACAAATACCAAACCCAATGATAATTTCTTACTCATAGTTAATCCCCCTTTTAAAATAATTTTTCATATACTTTGGAAATACAACATCAATTTCTATGTCTCCATCATCCGTCTCTCCAGTAGTTCCCAACTGATACCCCCCTTTCAACTATTTTAAGGTATTAAAAAAACGCCTCTATATGTATAAATATACATATAGAGGCGTTTTAATAGCTGTACGCTGTACCACTCTACTTTTATTATTGACTTACGGCAATAAACTCTAAAGGCTCAATCAAGCCTTTGCATTATAACGTATGCATAAACGTCATGGCCTACATAAGCTTCAACCATGCAACTTCGGAGTGACCATTATATCTATTAGTACCAGTTTCCACCATACCCGGCTCTCTTTGCCTAATTTAAAGATATCTTTATCTCCATCATCATCGTTTTATATCGTGTATAAACTCTTACAATCATTAATAATCTTTCAAAAATTGATATTGTAAATAATTTAGCACAATAAAGTCGTAACGTCAACTACTTTTTTAAATGTTTTATAATTTTTATTTTTCTGAAGCTTTATACAATTCCTATAATCTGCTTTCTAGCTTTTCCTTTTCATTCTCATATCCAGGTTTTCCAAGAAGAGCAAACATATTTTTCTTGTATGCTTCAACACCTGGTTGATTAAATGGATTTACACCTAGTAGGTATCCACTTATACCGCAAGCCTTTTCAAAGAAATATATTAAATATCCAAAATAATACTCATTAATTTCTGGTACATTTAATATAAGATTAGGTACTCCACCGTCAATATGTGCAAGTACAGTACCTTGGAATGCCTTTTTGTTTATATAATCCATTGTTTTGCCTGCAAGGAAGTTAAGTCCATCAATATTTTCTTTATCTTCTTTTATTTCTATATCAACTGAAGGCTTCCCTACATTTAGCACTGTCTCGTATATATTTCTTAATCCTTGTTGTATATACTGTCCCATTGAATGAAGGTCTGAAGAAAAGTCAACTGCAGCAGGGAATATACCCTTTCCATCTTTTCCTTCACTTTCACCATAAAGCTGCTTCCACCATTCAGAGAAATAGTGAAGAGTAGGCTCATAGTTCACAAGTATTTCAGTTGTCTTTCCCTTTCTATAAAGTATGTTTCTTATTACAGCATACTTATAACATGGATTGGTATTTAAATCTTTATTGTTTAAATCTACATAAGCATCATATGCTCCATCCATCATCTTTTGTATATCAATGCCGCAGGCTGCAATTGGAAGCAATCCAACTGATGTAAGTATGGAATATCTTCCGCCAACATCATCTGGAATAACAAAGGTATCATACCCTTCTTTATCTGCTAAGGTTTTTAGTGCGCCTTTTTCTTTATCAGTAGTTATAAATATTCTCTTTCTAGCTTCATCTGCTCCATATTTATCTTCTAAGTATTCTTTAAAAATTCTAAAAGCAATTGCAGGTTCTGTAGTTGTTCCGGATTTTGATATAACATTTACAGAAATATCTTTTCCCTCTATAACATCAAAAATCCCTGATAGATAGGCACTGCTTATATTATTTCCAGCAAATATAACCTGTGTACCTTTCCTTTTTCCTTTAGGCAATAAATTATAGAATGGGTGAGAAAGTGCTTCAATTGCAGCTCTTGCTCCAAGATATGATCCTCCTATACCAATTACTATAAGTATATCTGATGTTCTTTTTATGGTCTCTGCAGCCCTTAAAACGCTGTTAAACTCTTCTTTATCATATTCACTAGGCAAATCAACCCAGCCTAAATAGTCACTGCCAGGGCCTTTCTTATTATGCAGCATATCATGAGCAACAGCAGCCTGATATGTCATATTTTCTATTTCATTTTCAGAAAAGAATGATAATGATTTAGAATAATCTAATGTAACTTTATTTTCCATAAACACACCCTCCAATGGTACTATTTCGTATACATCATTTTATAATGCATACAAAATAATTTTATAATAGTAAAATTTCAAGTTCAAGTTATATATTATCACACCATAGCTAATACTTAAATATCTGCCATAGCTTTTACAGAAACAGCATATTCAGATGGGGTCATATTAACATATCTTTTGAAACTTCTTGAAAAATAATGCACTGAATCAAACCCTAACATCTCAGATATTTCAGTAAAGTTGTTTTTGCCTTCCCGTATAAGTTTCTTTGCCTCTTCCATCTTTAACATTCTAAAATATGACATAACTCCCTGGCCTGTAGATTCTTTAAATATGGTCTTAAGATATGTCTTTCCAAAATAGAATTCTTGGCATATATCATCAAATCGCAGGTTTTTATGTAGATTATTATTCATAAATTCAATTATATTATCTGTAATATCCTCCTCCACCCTTTTTTTAGCTGCAGAATATAATCTCTCCTCACTATGGGATGAGCTATTTTCTCTTATTAATCCTATAAGAAGCATTTCAAGATAAATTTTAATTAGCTGTTCAGAGCCTACTTTTGCATTATCCCTTTTTTCTAATGTAACGTAGTCCTTACAAAGATCATTAACAAATGTATTTTTCCCCTCTTTTATTATTTTACCTATTAAATCTTTTTTAGAATTTGAAAGATATAAAATCTTATTCTCAAAAAACTTCATGGCCTCTGAATTGCAGTCAAAACTTATGACCACAATATTAGGAGCAATCTTCCCATTAGCCCAAACACTATGAAACTCATTAGGCTTATGAAATACAATGTCCCCCTGCTCTAATTTGTACCCCTTAGTATCTGCCATAATCTCAACTTCACCACTATCCACATATAAAAACTCCCAGAAATTATGTTTTTCACCTTTAAAAACATAATCACTTGCAAATTCAAAATAATGTATTGATATAATACTGTTTATAGTGATAATATCATTAAGCTTTGCTTTTGAGTATTCAACATCCATACCTAAAATAATCATTCCTTTCGACAGTTAACTAATCAGTATCAATATACATATTTTGACCAAAAGTATAAATAAGCAGTCCATTATTCTATATATAATTAATTCTATTTATAGTAGATTGTATATTGAAGACGTAATTTAAACTTTATATTTTAAACCATATCTATATTATAACTATTAAAATGACGAAAGGAAGGCGATATAATGAAAAAAGGTATAAACATATGGTCTTTTAAAGTAGATACTCCTGTTATAGACTGTATAGGTATTGCAAAGGATGCAGGCTTTGACGGTATAGAACTTGGCTTTAATGAAACTGGAGAAGTAAGCCTTGAAAGCAGTGAAAAAGAACTATTAGAAATTAAAAGGGCTGCTTCTGATATTGGAATTGAAATACCAAGCCTTGCAACAGGGCTTTTTTGGCAATATCCCTTTACAAGTGGAGATAAAAAGACAAGAGATAAAGCAATACTAATAGCTAAAAAGCAGCTTGAAACTGCAAAAATATTAGGAGCGGATACAATATTAATTGTTCCAGGTGCAGTAGGGGTGGATTTTGCTCCAGATCTTCCTGTTATAGACTATGAAAAGGCTTATGAATTATCACTTGAGGCATTCTGTGAGATAAAATACTTAGCTGAGGAATTAAAGGTATCAATAGGAATTGAAAATGTATGGAACAAATTCTTATTATCACCTCTTGAGATGAGAGACTTTATAGATAAAATAGGAAGTAATTATGTTGGCTCCTATCTAGACGTTGGAAACGTTATTTACACAGGATACCCAGAGCAGTGGATTCGCATACTTGGGAAAAGGATTAAGAAACTTCATTTCAAGGATTTTAGAAGAGATGTTGGAAATCTTTCAGGTTTTGTTGATCTTCTATCAGGAGACGTAAACTTCCCTGAAGTTATGAAAGCTTTAGATGAAATTGGTTATACTGGATATGCCACAGCAGAGATGATACCAAATTATACTTATTATACAAACCAGATAGTATACAATACTTCAAATTCAATGGATAGGATATTTGGCAAATAAAAACAACTTAAAGGAGGAAATGAAATGTTAAAGGTAGGATTAATAGGAATTGGATTTATGGGGCGTGGACATCTTGATAATTACATTCGTTTAGAATCAGAAAACGCTCCTGTAAAACTTGTTGCAATTTGTGATATTGATAAAGACAAATTTAAAGGAAAGTTTGTACCAGGTAATATAGATGTTGGAAACCAAAAATACGATTTTTCAAAGTATAATCTATATACAAGCATAGATGAAATGCTTGAAAAAGAAGATTTAGACTATGTTGATATAGCTCTTCCATCATATCTGCATGCTGACGCTACAGTTAAGGCTTTAAACAAAGGTCTTCATGTATTATGTGAAAAACCTATGGCTTTAAAATCTGAAGATTGTGCTAGAATGATTGAAGCATCTAAAAAGAATAACAAGAAGCTTATGATAGGTCACTGCCTGCGTTTTTGGCCTGCTTATGAATATCTAAAAGAATGTGTTGAAAACGAAAAGTTTGGTAAACCAGTTAGCGGTTATTTCTTTAGGGGAGGAGAAACTCCTGCATGGTCTTATGAAGGATGGCTATTAAAGAAAGAAAAAAGCGGCGGTGCATTATTTGATCAGCACGTACACGATGTAGACACAATCAACTGGGTATTTGGAAAGCCATCAAAGGTATCAACCATAGCTAAAGTTGTAATTGAGGGAGATGGATACGATTCTCTATCCACTAACTATATATACAATAATGGATTAGTAATAAATGCTCAAGATGACTGGACAATCAATGGAGATTTTGGATTTGAAATGTCATTTAGGGTTGGCTTTGAAAAAGGATGCTTAGTTCTCGAAAGAGGAGTATTAACTGCATATCCATATGACGGTAAGGCATTTAAGCCTGAACTTCCAAAAGACATTGGATATTATAGAGAGATGAGCTACTTTGTAGATTGTTTAGTAAATGATAAACCTATTTGTGCTGCACCTCCTGAAAGTTCTATGGAAACAATAGTAATAGCTGAGGCTGAGGAAGCTTCCGCAGATGATATGGGTGCATTAAAGAATATAAAATAAATTTAAAAGCTATTATAAAAAGGAGCCAAATATTGGCTCCTTTTTATAATATATTTTTTATATCTAAAAGATTTTTTATCTCAATACAGTCTATTTTATCATTAATAGTTTCATCTAGTCTATTAAACCATATACCATTTATACCTGCATTATTGGCTCCTATTATGTCAACCTTATAATCATCACCTATAAATACGGCCTCGTCATTTAAAAAGCCTGAGGAGGTCAGCGCATACTCAAATATTTCTTTAGATGGCTTTATAGCACCAACCTCATCAGATACAAAAACATAATCAAAATATTTTCTTATATTGCTGCTATCTAACTTTCTATGCTGACCATCCTTAAATCCATTTGTTATTATGCCCATCTTGTATTTTCCATAAAGATAATCAAGAATTTCTTTTGCATTATCCACTAAATATGGCTTCATTGAGGTCCTAGTCACAAACTCTTCATCAAGCTGCCCTGAAATATCATCTTTATAAATACCCATTGCCTCTAATGTATTTTTAAACCTAATTGCCCTTAATACTTCCTTTTTGATTTTTCCTTGCCTATAATCTTCCCAAAGTCTCTCATTGTATTCATCAAATGCATTTATAAACTCACAAGGCCTATAATACTTATCAATATATTTTATATGGTCATCATATATTTCCTGAAGCGTCAAATATTCATTTTTGTGAAAGTCCCAAAGTGTATTGTCTAAATCAAAGTAAACAATCTTTACTCTGTTTTTAAACTCCATAAAATCCTACTCCTTAAATATTTCTTTTATATTTTTATAACTTTCTAATGCAGCCTCTTTTGGTCTAACCTCAATTATATAATATAAATCATTTTTCTCAACAAAAGACATGAAATGCTTAAAGTCCACATCCCCTTCCCCTATTATGGAATGATCTTTTTTACCTTTTACATCATGTATGTGAACATTTCTAACATACTTACAATTTTCAATCATGAATTCTTGTTGTTCCTTTTTTAAAAATGAATGACCCATATCCCAAGTTAGATATAATCCTTTTCCAAGAAGCTGCTTAATAGCATCTCTTTTTACACTGCTAAAATAGCCTGTATTTTCTGCACAAACAATTATCTTATCCTTAGAGTAATCTACAATTTGTTTAAAACTATCATTTAGCACCACTTTAAATTTATCCTTGTAGTAGTCTTCAACATATATACTCCCATCAACCATTGTGAATTTAACACTATCACCTATATGGAATGTAAACCTTTCTCCCCCCAGCTCTGATGCAAAATCAATACATTCTTTAAGCCTTGTAACTCCTGTTTCAGCTACTAGCCTTTGCATACTGCAAAGATTTATATCCTCAGGGCCATGAAATGTAAGGCTTATATTATTATACTTTGCAAACTTTTTTATATGCTCTCTTTCCTGCTTATCATAGCGTTCAGGAAAAAACTCTGGCATATTTAAATTAATCTCTACACCTGCAAATCCATTTTTGCCTGCAAATTCAATTGCATCAATTATTGAAGAAAAACCGTAAGTAGCCGAAAAACCAAATCTTTTATTCATCGCTCTTATCCCCCTAAAAAACAACCAAGTTTGCTTTTACAATTCCATCCATTCTTCTAATACCATCCATTACATCCTCTGGAACTATATCATCAACATTTATTGCCATAAGTGCCACGTCACCTTTTTTGTTCCTGCTCACCCTCATTGTGGCTATATTTATATCTGCATTTCCAAGTATTGTACCGATTCTTCCAACAAAGCCTGGCATATCTTTATTGTTTATTAAAAGCAAGTATTTTTCAGGTACAACATCTATATAATACCCAGAAATATATGTTATCCTAATATCGTTAGCCCCAAATACTGTTCCTCCAAAGGATTTGTGTCCATGTTTATTGTATACCTTAACCTTTATAAAGCTCGAATAATCTTCACATACACTTGATGTGCTCTCAACTACATCTATTCCAAATTCCTTAGCAGCATAAAGAGAATTTACATAATTAATATTATTATCTGCTATATTGCTTAAGAAGCCTTTTAAATAAGATAAAGTAAGCATTCTAATATTCATATCTGCTGACTGTCCGCTATAAATTATCTCTATTTTGTTTACAGCATCTTTACATAATTGGTAATAAAGCACCCCCATCTTTTCCATAAGGAGCATAAATGGTTTAATGTTTTGGAGCTCATCCTTCTGAAGGCATGGCATATTAATTGCATTTTCGACCACGTCGCCATTTAAAGCTTCTAATACTTCCTTTGCAACAGTTATGCCCACATTATCTTGTGCTTCATTGGTGGATGCTCCAATATGCGGTGTTATTATAATATTATCTAATTCTAATAAATCGTTTTTGTAATCTTGTGTTTCTCCTTCTTTAAGATCATATTTAGGTTCTACTTCAAGTACATCTGTAGCTGCACAATGGATTATTCCCTCTGTTAAAGCCCACTTTAATGCTTTTTCATCAATTAGTCCACCCCTTGCACAGTTAACAATCCTTGCTGATTTCTTCATCTTTTTAAATTCATCATAGCTTATCATACCTTTTGTTTCAGCAGTTTTAGGAGTGTGTATAGTTATAAAATCACATTGAGGGAGCATTTCATCTAAGGTATCTATCTTTTCCACCCCTAGTTTTTTAAACTTTTCATCAGAGATATAAGGATCATAGGCAATGACTCTCATCTTAAAGGCATTAAGCCTCGATGCAACAATTGAACCAATTCTTCCAAGTCCTATTATACCTACAGTCTTTTTATATAGCTCCACACCTTTTAGATTGTTTCTTCTAAAATCCCCCATTCTAACCATACCATCTGCCTTAGATATGTTTCTTGCACATGCAAGTATAAGACCTATGGTATGTTCTGCTGCTGACGTACTATTAGAATCTGGTGTATTAACAACTATTATACCTTGTTTTGTTGCTTCATTAATATCAATATTATCCGTTCCGTTGCCTGCTCTTCCAATCACCTTAAGCATACCTGCACTGCTTAAAAGCTCCTTATCCACACGTACAGTACTTCTTACTATAAGTGCATCATAGTCTTTGATTATAGCTTTAAGTTCCTCTTTTGACATACCGAGTATTACGTCTACATAAGCATTTTGTTTTAGATATTCTATACCCTTGTCTGAGATTCTTTCTGCAACAAGTATCTTCATTTTTGCGCCTCCAACATATTTTCTATTTGTTTTACTATATTATCTGTATCATTTTTATAACCTATGGTATTTAAAGAGGTACCTAAACCTTTCATAGTTTTAATTATATATTCGTCCTTAACATAACCCATATGGCCTATTCTTATTATTTTGCCTTTTAATTTTCCTTGTCCACCAGCTATGACTATTCCCTGTTTTGACATCTCTTTAATTATTTCCTTTGCACTTAAACCTTCTGGCACGTATAGTGCTGTAAGTATCTCTGAGTTAAATCTGCTGTCCGGGAACTCTTTAAGACCCATTAGTTTACATCCATACTTAACTATATCTGAATGTCTTTTATGCCTCTTTATTATATTATCTATTCCATTATGTTCTATTATATTTAGGCTCTCATCAAGTCCTAGTATAAGCGATGTTCCTGGAGTATATGGCATGTTTAAGTCTTTGTACTTTTTTAAATCAAAATAGAACTTGGGTATTGTAGAATTGTAAATAGCATCCCATGCACTATCTGATAATGAGATTATAGAGAGTCCTGGAGGGCACATAAGTCCTTTTTGTGATCCTGCAATAGCTGCATCTACTGAAAACTCATCTGCATTAAATTCAACACATCCTAATGCGCTTACTATATCAACAATGAACAAAGAATCATAATTCTTAACAACTTGGCCTAATTTTTTTATGTCATTTTTTACGCCTGTAGAGGTTTCACTATATGTGGCATATACGGCCTTATATTTTTCTTTTTCAAGTTCCTGCCTTAATTCATCTTCAATTACTCCCTTTCCCCATTCCACTATTTTTTCATGAACATCTACCCCATATATTCTTGCTATATCTGCAAACCTTTTACCAAATACTCCACAGTTTAATACAAGCAGTTTATCACCCTTAGAAAACAAATTAACTACAGATGCTTCAAGTCCGCCTGTACCAGAGCTTAAAAGCAGGGCCAAGTCATTTTTGCATCCAAATAATCTTTTTAGTTTTATATTTACATTTTTATAAATCTCATCAAATTCGTCCGTCCTATGATGGATGTTAAGGCTCATTTTATTGAATACATCATTTGGTATATTTGTAGGCCCTGGTGTCATTAATAATTTTTCCACACTATCCCCTCCAAAAAAAATAATCTTGCCCTAATAAAAGGGCAAGATTTATCTCACGGTACCACCTTAATTTTATCTCTATAATTTTTAACGAAATCACCCGCCATGACTACTTATATAATACGCTTTTTTTTAAGTATTATATTTCATCAATGGACTCAGGGGCGGATTCAAAGGGCTTAAATAGAGTTTCCCACTACCCAACTCTTCTCTTGAATTTAAAATCCTTTTACTATTCCCTTCATCGAAATAAAGTATTAAAGTAAATAATATAATATATTTTTCTTATTGTCAATACAAATTATTTAATTACAGCCATATTTTTAGGCATGGCTGTAATTAAAATCCTTCAGCTTTTTGGGACATTTCATTTAAGCTTATTTGTTTATTCCCTTCTGCCATTCTATCTATTCCCCACTCATATACAAAAAGTATTGCAGGTTTTTCATTTTTATCTAGAACAACCATTGTATCGCCAGATAAATACATACCGCTTAAATCATAATCTTCAGGAGAAATCCATCTTATATACCTATATGGCAGCTGCTGAATTCTTATATCCACTCCATATTCATTTTTTAATCTATACTCTAATACTTCAAATTGGAGCATTCCTACAACACCAACAATAAGTTCTTCTCTTCCAATATCAGGTTCTTTAAACACCTGTATTGCCCCTTCTTCAGAAAGCTGGGTTATCCCCTTAATAAATTGCTTTCTTTTCATAGAATCTATTGTATATACTCTTGCAAAATGCTCTGGTGGGAAAACAGGGATTCCTTCGAATTTAAAGCCATCTTGGCTTTCACATAATGTGTCCCCTAAATTAAATATACCTGGGTCATATATACCTATTATATCCCCTGGGTATGCCTCCTCAACCACTGCTCTTTCCTGAGCTAAAAACTGCTGAGGCTGAGCTAATTTAACCATCTTTTTGCCTTGAACATGGTACACTTCCATTCCCCTTTGAAACTTTCCAGAACATATACGCATAAATGCAATCCTATCACGGTGTGCAGGATTCATGTTAGCTTGAATCTTGAATATAAAAGCAGAAAACCTCTCATCTTCAGGGAAAACATCTCCAATATTCGAACGCCTTGGAGTTGGTTGTGTTGTCATCTTTAAAAATCCTTCTAAAAATGGTTCAACACCAAAGTTTGTAAGAGCGCTTCCAAAAAAAACAGGGGTTAATTCTCCTTTTCTTACCTTTTCCATATCAAATTTATCTCCTGCAATATCAAGCAGCTCTATATCATCACACAACTTTTGATGCAGGTCATGTCCTAAAAGCTCCTTAAATATTTCATCATCAACACTTCCCACGGTAGATGTAACTTCAGTTCTTCCCCTATTTCCGCCTTCAAAGAGTACAATCCTTGAGTGTTCTCTATTGTATACACCTTTAAAGTCTCCATCCCCACCTACGGGCCAATTTATTGGATAAGAACGTACGCCTAAGGTTTTTTCGATATCCTCCATAAGTTCAAATGCATCTTTCCCTGGCCTATCAAGCTTATTTACAAATGTAAATATAGGGATTCCCCTCATTTTACATACTTTAAACAGTTTTTTAGTCTGCTCTTCAACTCCCTTTGCAGCATCTATAACCATAACCGCACTATCTGCTGCCACTAAGGTTCTGTATGTATCTTCACTAAAATCCTGGTGTCCTGGTGTATCTAATATATTTATACAATATCCCTCATATTCAAACTGGAGTACACTAGATGTTACTGATATTCCTCTTTGCTTTTCAATCTCCATCCAGTCTGATGTTGCACTTTTTTGAGTTTTTCTTGCTTTTACAGAGCCTGCAAGTCTAATTGCTCCACCATATAAAAGTAGTTTTTCTGTTAATGTTGTCTTTCCAGCATCAGGATGGGATATTATTGCAAAAGTTCTTCTTCTTTTAACTTCATCATAGAATTTTTTGTCTAGTACAGCCATATTTTATCCTCTCTCTTATTAATTCATATACTATACAAGCTTTAATATATGCATAGCCATAATTGATTTTACAATTATGGATTAATATTGTCAAATAGAGTTTTTAAAAAAATATATTATCTATGTCACCTTACTTTAAGCATATTCATATAATAAAATAACCTATTTATTATAATTGGAGGATTTGCAAAGAATGTTTAATTTTCCCTGTATTTATTCAAACTATAACCCTATGATGAGGTCTGATAGGCAGCCTAACTCCTTTGTAAGGATATTAAATGCATCCCCGGCATCACCAGGTGTTGATGTATACTTAAACGGGAGTCTTGTTGCACAAAATATCACCTATGGTCATTTTACTCCTTACCTTAAATTAGCCTCAGGAGATGCACATATAAGGGTATATAGATCTGGAAATGTAACAAATCCCATACTAACTAAGAGCACTGTATTAGCCCAAAAGGGCATATATACATTATCTATAATTGGTAAATTTCCTAATACTGATATTTTACCTATAAACGATGTTAGAATTCCCCCTAATCCTAATTTTGCAAACTTGAGATTTATACATCTGTCCCCTGACACACCTGCTGTAGATATTGTGCTTCCTAATAACACAATGATACATTCTAATTTAACATATAAAGGGGTTACTGATTATACTCCTCTAAGCCCTGGAAGATATACAATTGATGTTAAACTATCAGGAAGCAATAATATTATACTTACAGTACCAAATATATACCTAAATGCAATGAAGAATCTTTCAGTATATATTGTAGGATTGTTTTCAGGAAGCCCAGGGCTTGAGGTTTTGATACCCCTAGACGGAAGCAGTTATCTTGGTTTTTAAAATAATAGAAGGTGCATTTGATGCATCTTCTATTATTTTTATTCTATTTTGCCATATATACCCCCGCCGCCTGCCTTTATACCTATTTTGCCCTCTCTTGCAAGTATTATGTTTTTTGCTATATCTTCTCTAACTACTTTTGCCAATTCTTCTTCAGGTACATTATGGAGTATATTCATCTCGTTACCAAAGTTATCTATAAGCTTATTTATACTTTTGGGCCCTAATTTATGTATAAACTCTAAAGGCACCTGATAATAATATGGTGGTCTTTTATTTTCAATTGGGAAATCCCTATCTTTTATAATCTCGAGTCTATCTAAAACACCAGTAATAACCCTGTGCTTTTCATTAACAGGGCATTTAGTCTTTGGTGGATCTCCTCCAATTATGGAATCACATTTTAAGCAGTAGGATCTATGGTATTTTCCAAGCCTAGGATTTAGTCCATAGTTTGCCACTATTCCTCTTCCATCTTTATTTTGCAGGGCTAAAAGCCATTCTTTAAAATTTAAATCCTCCATTAAAAATACATTATACTCTCTTCCAATTTTGCCTAGGGAATGAGCATCTGAATCGCTAGTAAATGATTTACCATCAAGCTCTGACAGTTTACCTGCCATAGAGGTATCAGCACTAAGTCCAAGCTCAATTGAAGATATCTTATTAAATGATTCTTGGTTAAAAATATTATGGAGTGAGTTAGTACAATTACCGTAAAAACTTTTGTATGGTGTAAAAACATGGGCCGGAATATATACACCACCATAGAATGTAGCCATATTGAATAGCTCTTGAGCTGTTAAATGAGCTATACTTGAGCATGTGTTTATATTTTTCATATGCTTTTCTATCTCTTTTGAAAACATCTTGACATTATTGAGAAATGGAAAAAATACTAGGGAATGGGCATTCCCTCTACCTTCTTCTCTAGTTTCTATTTCAGCTCCAAGTATAATTGTAAGTTCATTTTTATAATTCATTCCGCCTTCCTTAGACTCTGTTATCTCCCCTCTGTCCATTAAATGCTCTATATCTTTAATTACATGAGGAGAAATTGCATCAACAACTCCTATAACATTTATTCCTTTTCTATACCTTGCCTCATATGCAATATTCTCAAAGGTTAAATTATTTGCTGTAGCCCATTTGATTTCCTCTCCTGTAGATGATCTTCCTATATGAACATGTATATCAACAAAATATTCCTTAATTGTGAGCACTCCTTTACTAAATGCAATTTAAAAATATATATCAGAGAATTCTATGTTTATTATATCATTATTGTTTACTAAATAATTTACAATGGGTTGACTATCAGTGGTATCAGTCATTTTAACGGGAAGCATTATATAAAACTCACACCCTTTATTTGTTTCACATTCTGCCCATATTTTGCCGTCGTGCAGTTCAACTATAGACTTTGCTATATATAGACCTAGTCCACTTCCTTCATGGTCTCTATTTAATGATTCATCACTTTTTCTAAATCTGTTAAATATTATATCCATTTTATCTTGAGATATTCCCTTACCATCGTCCTTAACTGATATAAGGATAAAGGTACCAATATCTCTCATACTGACCTCAATTTTACCATAAGCTCCAGTTGACTTAACTGCATTAGAAAATAGATTCAACATTACTCTTTTTATATTATCACTGTCAAAGTACATTATCTTTTCATCTATATTTGATGTAAATGTTATATTTATATGCTGATTTTTAAAGTAATTTGCTACGGCCATGGTAATATCTTTTATTATGCAGACTATATCGCAGCTTTTCTCATTAAGTTCAAAATGCCCCATATCAATCATCACAATATCTATTATATTGTTTAACAATTTCATAAGCCTATAACAATTTTGCTTTATCGTCCCAGTATATTCATATAATTTTTCCTCATCCTGCAAAAGCGTACCCTCGCCTAGCTGCAATTCAATTAATTGAGTCATACCATAAAGTACATTTAATGGTGTCCTTATTTCATGGCTTATATTAGTTAAAAAGAAAGACTCATAATCCTCTTGCATCGATTGCCTCTTATATATATTTTCTGTTTCTTTGTCTTGTCTGGTTATCCTTTTAATATGCTTTATATCAAAGTTATTTGTATCTAATTCCCGTTTAATATTATGAGGAGGTGTTTTGTTGACTGTATTTTTGTTGTATAGGGTTCTTTCTTTTAATTTAACTTTAATTCTATCTTTCAAAAATACTATCGCTCCTTTCTATTTAACCTAAGTGCCTTTATAAGAGGAATTATAATAATTATTATTCAACAAAAAATCAGCTCTTCCTCTAAACATCATTCGCAAATTATGACAAAAAAACTATCATGTATTGTGATAATACATGATAGTTTTTCTACTCTCCCACTTCTACTATTGATGACATTGGCTTATAATAACTAGTGCCCAGTTGTTTTGTCTCAATGGTTCCATCGCTCTTTTCAATGGTAACCCATGATTTTACTGTTGCACCATCCATGCCTTCAAGTATAATCTTTTTCGTACCTTGTGGCAGTGACTTATTCTTTTTGTAAATTTCCTGAGCCTTCTGTATTTCTAATATATCATGATGCCACTCCACCTTAGGCGGTTTCTCTTTACCATAAAAAGCTATATAAAGCGTATTGTCTACTCCCTGTGCCCATATAAGTAAAGGCTCATTTGTGCTATTTTTAAACCTAAAATCTACATTCCCATAGGATACTGTAGCATCTTGACCATATGGTACATAAGGCACTGGCATACTATGGTTTCGCCTTTCCACAATTTCAAGGTTGCTCATTATTGAAACATTGTATAAAGTAGAAGCTATTTTACAAACTCCTCCGCCTATTGTTTTTATAAGGTTAACCCCTGAATATGTGGGTCCTTCTCTATATCCTCTGCTTTCTATATATGGGCCTATATTATTGTTTTGTGAAAAGATCTCCCCTTCTTTTAACACTGTACCAGCCATCATCCTTGCTCCAAGGTGCACATTGTACTCTTCCCCAGGCAGGGGATCTTTAAGCACTGTCCTATATGCTGCAAGTAGTACATTTGTACCGTTTTTTTCAATTGCCTTTTTAAATTCTTCATCATCTTGCCATGGAACCTCTGTAACAGGACCAGATGATAGATTATCTGCTCTAACTCCCTTAGCCTCTGGTTCTTTTTGCATTTTACAAGAATATAAAAAGCACATTACCGGTATATAAATTAAAAACGCTGCAGAAAATAAAATAGCAGTCTTTTTTCTCATAACAGTAAACCACCCCTATTTGCTTATTTGTTTATTGCTTATTTCCTTACTATTTGTGAATATCATTTCCCTATTACTATATTATTTAAAAATTGCATAGAAAATATTCTATAAAATAAAGCTATGTTTGTTTATGGCAGTTTTGTTTTACCACGTTATGGAATAGCGTATTCAGATAAGTAGTTACTAAAAACACAAAACATAGGCCTATTTTATATTGATTCATTATAAAAGGCATATTAAGCACATATTATCTTATATGACTATTTTAATTGGAGTGATTATTTTGTTTGTTTTTCTTTTATCTATTTTTGGAATGATATGCTGGGGGCTTGCACCAATATTTGGGAAGATCGGATTAGGTAATGCGACACCTCTTGCAGGACTTGCACTCCGTACATATATTTCAACAGCAATACTCACCGTATGGTTAATATTTAGTGGAACATTCCCTCAAATAAAACAAATACCTATAAAGTCATGGCTCTTTATAGGTATAGAAGGTATATTAGCTACACTAGTAGGTGACCTTGCATATTATGCGGCTTTAAAATACGGAAAAGTTTCATTTGTAACACTAGTTATGTCTTGTTCCCCCCTTGTCAGCGTAACGGCAGCTATTTTATTTTTAAATGAAGAAATAACTGCTGTTAAATTAGCTGGAGGAGTACTAATACTTATAGGTATATATCTTATAGTATGAGTATTTACCTATATAACTGCACCAACTAGTAATATCTCTTCGTTTTCATTATATATGGTATTAAACTGTTCAATTGGGAGGGGATTTTCCCCAATGCCGACTTCTATAGTAAATCCAGGCCGCCTAAACTCGTCAATAAACCAGTCCTTATATCCTGCATAGGCTGCAATAAGAGGCGGCTCTGCAAGGGAATAGCCACTTACTCTTGAAAATACTTCTGCAATTTTTTTTGATTCGGGAGGCTCGAGACCTTTATAGTTCCAATATATAACCCTTCCTTGAGAATGGTATGAAATGGTGAGCCTAAAGTCTTTGCTCAACGTAAAATCAACAAGTGATATGGTTTCAGGTTCAGATAAAGGGGCTTCCCCTCCATATCCTGTAGGGCCAGGCCCGAATACCCCAAATTCATCTTCTAATGCTTTAGCCTCTTCCCATCCTGCTGGATAATTAAGGTTTAAATCAACACCCCTTATATTTGCTTCCCATACAAGAGAAAATGGCAGGCCAGTATCGTTCCACTCTAAAAGATTATAATAATATGGATTAGTGGGTTCTAATCCTTCTAAGCATAAATCTACACCATCTGGATTTACCATGGGTATTATATATATGCTGCTTTTTTCCCATATATTCTGTATGTTATATCCTCTTATACTTTCTTTATTGGAATAAGCTTTAGAAAAGTTTTCTATAAATTTCATCAAAAGAGGGGATGTAATCCATTCAAGGGCATGATGGGCGCCATTATAAAACACCTGATTAGGCCCTGATCCTAACTTTATATAATATAAGTTATTGCCAAGTACACTTTTCCCTACAACCCCTACTTCTATAAATGGATATCTAACCTTTAACTCCATAATATCCATCTCCATTATCTTATAAGTATAATCAATATCTGTAAATACTGCCTCTATTCCATAAGGAACAATTATTGACTCTCCTATGGTTAGATTATTTGGATTAATACCAGGGTTGGCTGTAATAATTGCATTAACAGATGTATAGTATTTTCTTGCAATATTATAAATTGTATCATTAGGTTGTATGATGTAATTATCATAGCCCTTGAGTATATTTAGAAAACTCTGCCATGTCATTGGCCCAACTATACCATCTGGGTAAAGATTGTTATCTCTTTGATATGCCATAACGGCATTTTTAGTCTGAATTCCATATATTCCATCAACTGCACCTGGATTATAGCCTATCCTAGTTAAAAGGCTTTGTATCAATTTTACATAAGGCCCTGTTGAACCTAATCTTAAAGCGACCATAATATCTCCTTAAAAACAATACTCTTATTATAATATAAGAAAATATATAAAATGTGATTAAATTTATGTGGCTTTTGTAAATAAAAGTTTATACAAAGTGAATACAAAAATTGCAATTGAATTTATGATGAACACAAAGCTAGGCTCAAAATATGCCAATATAAGATATGAAAAGGCTATTCCCCCAATTTTGCTAAAGCTAATTATAATGTCTATTATGCTTGTTACTCTAGCTATATATCTGCGCATTACCCTCTGCTGCAGATATGATACTAATAGTATTGTGCAAGATGAAAACGCTGAGCCTTCAACAATAAGCATTGGAAAAATCATTCTTGTATTATGGGTGTTGCCATATACAATCCATGGGATGCTCATAATTATCATTGATAAATATACTATTAATTTAGTATTTTTCTTTATAAAATCTCTCATTGCAATTGAAACAAGCATTGATATTATATTTGTTCCATAAAATATAGAAAGTATGTACCCCCATTCCTTTTTGGTAATACAAAGTGTATTAAATACATAGGCATAAAAAGCTATGTTAATGGATGACGTGGTAAAATATAAAAAGCTGTATATAGATGATATTTTTCTCACGGCTTTATCTTTTTTATAGTAGGATAGGCCTTCCATGATGCTGCTATCTAAGTAATGCTTCTGCCTTTTTTGTTTGTATCCATTGGTTTTTACAAGTAATATGGTAAGCCCTGATATGGCAAATAAAAGGCTGCTAATTATAAATAATAAATAAGCCCCCTCTTTTTCTACTAAAATACCTGCAGCTATGGGGCCAACTAAGTAGGCGATGCCTCCTACACCATTTATTAATGAATTTCCCAAAAGTAACTCTTTATTTTCTAATATTGTTACAGTTAATTTTCTCATGGGAGGATTTATAAGAATTGCAATTGCATTATATATAATAAGCAGTAAATATATTGACCATACGCTTTTATTATCCACAATAAGCATAACTGCAAATGCCCTTGCTATATTTAAAATTGCTATAGTGTTTTTGGAATTAAGGCCTTCTCCAAAGCTTCCTGCAAAAGGAGATAATAATATAGACATAACAGGTGTAAAAATTATATTAAACCCTGCCCAAAGACCTGATTTGGTAATATCAAATATAAGAAGTGTTGTTGCTACAAGTAAAATACTATCGCCAAGGCATATTGTGCCATGGCTTATTAAAAATAATATGAAATTACTTTTATTTATATTGCCTAGCCTATCTCTCCCACCTAATATCATATATAGCCTCCAATTATACCATCTGATTTTTGCCTATATATATAGTTATGTAGCTAAGCCTTTTTTCTTTCTTAAATTGGTATTTTTATATTGCCATTCACCATTAGAGGATTGTAATAGTAAAATATATTACAGCAATTTAATCCTTTTCACTTGGGAGGCTTAGTAGATGGATTTAGATCAAAGTAAAACTCCATTATTTGATGCAGTAAAAAAATATGTCGATGACAAAGTTATACAGTTTCACGTACCTGGCCATAAACAAGGGCGAGGCCTACCTGAATTTAGAGATTATATAGGAGAGAAAGTACTCCAAATGGATGTAAATGGTATGGATGATTTAGACTACCTAAATCATCCTACAGGGGTAATATTAGAATCTCAAAGGCTATTGGCTAATGCTTTTAATGCAGATGAGGCATTTTTTTTGGTTAATGGAACTACGGCAGGTGTTCAAGCAATGATAATGAGCGTATTAAATCCTAGGGATAAAATAATACTTCCAAGGAACGCCCATAAATCTGCAGTAGGCGGAATTATATTAAGCAATGCCATACCAGTATATGTGCAGCCAGAAATAAACCAGCAAGTTGGAATAGCCATGGGTGTAACAGTTGAAAGTATTAAAAGGGCAATAAAAGAAAACCCAGATGCTAAAGCAGTATTTCTTATAAACCCAACTTATTATGGCGCAGCTTCTGATTTAAAGTCTATAGTAAGAATTGCTCATTCTAATGGTATGATTGTGCTTGTTGATGAAGCACATGGTTCTCATATGCATTTTCACAATGATTTTCCACTTACAGCAATGGAAGTTGGAGCAGACATGAGTGCTTTAAGCATTCACAAAACCGCGGGATCATTAACACAAAGCTCTGTTCTTCTTGTTAAAGGTAAAAAGGTTAACCTAGAGAGGGTAAAGCAAATATTAAACTTAATGGCCACATCAAGCGCATCATATCTTCTAATGTGTTCTCTTGATATAGCACGAAAGCAGCTTGCACTAAAAGGATACGAAATGTTAGATAAAACTATTGAATTAGCAAGGTTTGCAAGAGATAATATAAATAAAATCAGCGGACTTGCCTGCCCCGGAAAAGAACTTGTAGGAACCCCCGGGTGCTTTGATTTTGATGAAACAAAACTTGGTGTATATGTAAGGGATCTAGGGATTTCAGGGTATCAATTAGAAAAAAGGCTTAGAAAAGAATATAATATACAGGTTGAATTATCCGACCTTTACAATATACTATCAATAATAACTTTAGGGGATAGAAAGGAAGATATAGAAGCCTTGGTAGCTGCATTAAATGACATTGCATCAAAGTCTAATATAAATAAGTATGAAGGTGTAAATATAATTCCTGAAACTCCAAAGGTGGTTATTCCTCCAAGAGAAGCCTTTTACAGTAATAAAATGGCAGTAGATTTAGATGCATCCTTAGGAAAAATATCTGGGGAGATAGTAACTGTATACCCACCTGGAATACCTTTAGTTTGTCCTGGAGAAGAGATTTCAAAAGAGATAATTGAGTTTATTAAAATATTAAAATCACAAAACTGTGAAATACAAGGGCCTTCTGACCCTTCTATGGATACTATAAAAATAGTAGAAAAATAAAACAATAAATGGAATCAACTGTTTTAATTGATTCCATTTATTGTTTATTTTTCTGTATTCGATTTGTAAGATCTAGTTTCCTGCTTATCTGGCATAAACCCAGTTTTCCTTGAAATGTAAATGGCAGTATAAGAACAAGCAAGTCCTAGTATAATTCCTCCTACTACATCCGATGGGTAATGCACAAACAAATAAAGTCTCGAAAAAGCAATACAGCCTGCAAGTAAAAATGCAGGAATTTTCATCTTCTTTATATACTTTGCTATAACCCCTGCCGCTGCAAATGAAGATGTTGTATGGCCTGATGGGAAAGAAAAAGTAGTTGGTTCAGGGATTAGGAGCTTTATCCCAATTAAATCCATTGGGGGCCTTTGTCTTCCTATTATATGCTTTAGCAGTCCTTCCCCTAATATAGTCCCCATTATTAGTGCACCTAGTGTTATTATGGCGGTTTTTCTATATTTTTTGGTCAACAAAAGTATAATAATAAGTGCAATCCAAATAAAACCTATATTGCCCATAGCACTTACAAAAGGCATTGTTTTATCTAAAAATGGGGATTTAAAATTGCTTTGTATATATTCTAAAATGTATATATCTAATGTTTGTATTTTTTGAAACATTTAATCACCCGTATTATATAATTGTTGTTAATTGTTACACTTAAATTTATTTACATAATACGATTGTACAGTATCATGAGCATTTAGTAAACTATGTTGTAATTTTGAATTTTTTAACAATACTAGATATGCTGTTAGCTAAAAGCTGATTATCTCCTCATTACCGTTTTTGACATTTAGTTTGATTATAAGAGGTTTATTTTCATGATTTCGTATTGTAACAATTGTATTATTGTCAATCCATGGGTACCTATATACCCCCCCTAGCTCCTCTTTATCCTTATATTCCTTTACTTGACCAGTATAGCTTATAACCATTGGATATTGTATTTTAGAGATTAAGCACTTTTTTATATCTGGTGAAAAAAATGGTCTCCCATCCTTAAAAGATTCAACATATTTAAATTTAAAATGAAATACTTTTTTATAATCATAAACTACGGTGGAATCTCCATCTGAAAATACTGAGTACCTATGATTGGCCTCTTGAAGCTTATACTTTTTCCCCATTTCAACAAGCTTGGTAACCTTTCCTGAATTATTTTTATATATGTTTTCATCATCACAATAATATATATCATTATTATTAAAATTGATTATTGGCCCGCTTATTTTTGTATCTTCCCTAGTATAATCCTTATTCTTTTTAAATATATAATTTTTATCTGAGTTGACTAGCAAATCTCCCTTATCAGATATATATAGTTTTTGTACCTTTAGCTTTCCTATATTTATTTTTTTTAACTCTTCTGCGGCAGCGTCGTATATATGTATAGTATCTCCACTTTTTTCATAATAGGCGTAGTATTTAGAAAGGTTAGACCAGCAATCAATTATGTTAAACTTATTAGTCTTTGATAGTATGTTTACCTTATTTTTCTTAATATTGAAAAAGTATAAATTAAATATGCTCTTTGAGGCGTTTTGGCTGTCCCCATTGTTTATTATAACGTAATCGCCATTAGGGCTAAATTTGAAAGTTGTTATTATAGGATCATTTATATGATTTGCATCTATTTTTTCTAGATTTAAAGAACTATATATTTTTTTATCCTTGATGGCTAGTAAATATGAATCATTGTAAATTATTATTTTATCTTTTTCAGAATATCCTATTTCAAACGGCCACATTTTGTCCGACTTTAGATCCTCTATAGAATTAGATATGCGGCTATTTTGCGGTTTTATTGTGTAAGTAGATTTTGTAGGTGAACTGTCCCCCATTATGGATTTAAATATTGACGTTATGTGTGTGAGGTGTGTGGGTGAACTGTCCCTGCCTAAATTAGCATAGATTAGGGTTAAAAATACAAAAGTTAAACAAGCCAGAACAAACAGGTATATCTTTTTCATATATATTTGCCTCCACGTTTAATGTTAATATATGGTAATATTATATCATATATTAGCATTGAGTTGGAAAAGATTTATGCAATGCAGCCTATTATATGTTAAATCTGCTACCAAGTATGATATAATTATTTGTAGTATAACAATTCAGATATTTATATACGGTTTTAAATATATAAGTATATTTTAGAGGTGATATAATGAGAGAGCAAAGTCCAAAAGAACATTTCGAAAGTGCAAAGAAACTTGGAATGAAGGAATATTCAAATAGAGTTTCAAATGGTGAGATTGGGTATCTCCCATCCCTCGAGGGAATAATAAAAGAAACAGAAATTGTCTCCCATGTCGACCTCGACATCATGGAAATACCATTAAAAAAAGTTGTGGGAACGTATTCTCATTTAAGAAGCTTAAGCTTTTCCAATGGTTTTATGCCTATACTCGAAAACAACACGGAATTTATGCATAAGTGGGAATCACTTTGCAAGGTTCATCTTGAAGAAGGCATTAGAGATCCTATAAAGGTATATGAGTATTTAAATTGGTTTTATGTAGTTGAAGGTAATAAAAGGGTTAGTGTGCTTAAATATTTCGATGCTTATTCTGTAACTGCACATGTAACTAGACTAATACCAAAGCTAGATAACAATAATAAAACAATACAGATTTATTATGAATTTTTAAAGTTTTACAATATCACAAAGATAAATACAATATGGTTTAGTAAGCGAAATAGTTTTGAAAAACTTACTAAGCTGCTTGATAAATATAATCCTATTCTGCCTTATTATGAAAATAAATATAAACATTTTGAAGTATATATATACAATATATTTAGAAGAATCTATTATAGCCTAGGCGGTGACAAGCTTCCTATTACTACTGGGGATGCGTATTTAGAATATGCAAGAATCTATGGAATACATGATGAACTTGATGAAAATGAACTTAAAAAAACCATAAGAGAGCTCATAAAAGAGCTAAAGCTCTTCCAAAAAGATGAGCTAGTTGATATTCAAACTACCCCTATTAAGGCTAATCAAGGCAATATGATTTCCACCTTAACTACATTTATAATGCCTCCTAAAAAGCTAAAGGTTGCTTTTGTATATGCAAGAACAATTGAAACGTCAGGATGGACTTATGGCCATGACCTTGGTAGGCAATATCTTGAAGATATGCTAGGAGATCAAATAACAACTACTTATATTGAAAACGTACCCGAAAACGGAAAGGCATTTCCTCAAATTCAAGCTCTTGCAGAGGACGGGAATGATATAATATTTACTACAAGCCCTGTTTTTAAAAGGGATACTCTAAGATGTGCACTTAAATATCCAAATATTAAGTTTTTCAATTGCTCTGAATATAGGCCTTATAAACATATGAGCAATTACTATGGCAGAACTTATGAGCCTAGATTTTTAACAGGAATTATTGCAGGTTCATTAACTAAAACTAATATTCTTGGGTATGCTGCAACAAGTCCAACTCACGAAGTTATAAGCTGCATAAATGCATTTGCAATCGGTGCAAAAATGGTTAATCCTTATGCTAAAGTTAAGGTTACTTGGACAAAAGAGTGGAATAGCCATGATAAATTTAAAGATGCTGATAAAAAGTTAATAGAAATGGGCGCAGATATAATATCTAATAGAAATTTAACTGTCCCAAGAGATGTTACAGAAAAGTTCGGTGTTTATTCAATGCTCTGTAGCGTAGACACGGATACGAAGGAGGTTATCCATCATCTAGCTGCTCCTATTTGGAGATGGGGAATTTTTTATGAAAGTATAGTAAAAAATGTACTAAATGATACTTATAGAACAATAGCTGATTTGTTCGGCGGAGAATCTAGGCTTGTTAACTTCTGGTGGGGCATAGCTTCTGGTGCACTTGATATATATTATAGTAAAAAATATGTTCCTTTAGAAACCCAAAAGCTAGTTGATCTTATGAGAAAGATGATTATAAATAATGACTATAATCCATTTGTTGGCCCAATCTATGATAATGAAGGAAACCTTGTACAAAAAGATGAAGAGGTAGCTTCAAGTCAAGATATATTAAAGATGACATGGTTTCATGATAATGTTGAGCCAGATACATTTACTAAATAAATTATTAAACTAAAATTAAAAGCAAGGCATTATTTATATTAAACAATGCCTTGTTTTTAATTTGTAGCTTGTACTTTATAATCTGATTCGTAATCTAATATATATCTTTCATAGGCGTTTATTGCGGTTGTATTTTTATATTGAACTATTCTAGGAATCCGTCCATAATTTAAGTGAATATGTCCATGGAAAAAATACCTAGGTGAATATTTATCAAGTAGAGTATTAAATACCTTAAATCCTTCATGGCAGAAATCCTTTTGATCATTAATACCATATGCTGCAGCATGTGTAACTAATATATCAAAACCTTTATTCCATCTTATTTGTGGCATTAACTTTCTTACCCTTTTATGCATCTCATCATCAGTGTATTCAAAGGCTTTAGGGTTTGTTCCCTTGCTGCCCCCTAATCCTACTATCCTCATACCTTTATATTTAACAAACTTATCATCAATGGGAGTACACCCCTCAGGTGGGTTTTTTAAATATCCAATGTCATGGTTTCCATTAACGTAAAATAAAGGTGCCTTTATCATTGTTACCAAAAAAGAAAGATATTCAGCCTTTAAATCTCCGCATGATATTATAAGCTCTACATCTTTGTACTCATTTGGGTTAAATCTATCCCATATGCGAGGGGATTCTATATCAGATACCAACAGTATTTTCATTAAGTTTAACCTACCTTTTAATATAGACTTATTATATATAATACAGCAAAAGTCATTTGGGGACAACTTATAATAATGAGTTCACCACATGATTTTGCGATGAACTCATCTATTACTTTTGAATATCTATTGTAAGGCTTCCTACTCCCATTTGTATATCCATATCAACCCGTGATTTTGCATTTTCATAATTTGATGAAACATAATAATCCCCTTGACGATTTAGATTTAGGCTGCTAATGTTTGTGCTATTTAAAGCCCCATCCACCCTTAGTTTAACACCTAAGTTTTTTGGTATTGTTATCTTTATAGATGATGCACCTGCATCAACCTTTCCCTTTATAATATTACTTTTATCACCTAATATTATATTTAAACTACTTGCTCCTGCAGAAATATCGAGATTATTTACTTTTAAATTAGACATATCAAGAGTCCCTTTAGACGCACCTAAATTTGCATCAATATCCCAAGGTATATCCTTATTTATTCTTATTCTCGCCTCATACCCCTTATTTTTAAAACTAGCTTGGTGATTATTAGTAAATTCCACGAAAGCCTCTTTTCCACTGCTTCCATAGTTAACATTATATTTAATGTATTTGCTAGATAAATCTCCATCCACAAGATTTCGTTCTGTAGAATTTAATCTTACATCTATGGCACCAAGGTCAAGCTTTAATACACCGCTATCAACACGTTCCTTTTTCTCTACAGATACAGCATTTCTACTTCCTTCTTTACCATCTTCCCACTGGTTTCCGCCCTTGTAATAGGATCCATACATAACAAGTGCAACAATAAATAAAATCCACATAATTGCTTTTACAATAGAATTATTGCGAAATATTATATCTACGCCTATTACAATAAACAGTGCAGGCCAAAGTTCAATTAACGCATCAAATATTGACCAACTTATTACTCCTATATTACCTAAAAGCATTAGCACTCCAATGCTCACTATAAATACTCCAAACTCAATATTCTTATTTTTCATACACCACAACTCCCCTTTCACTTTATCTTCCTCTACATCCTTATACGATTATTACTTTAATATGTCTGATTTTTATTAAAGTTAGTTGCCAGATTGGAATTGGGGATTGGGGGCTGGGGACAGTTCATCCGTTTCGGTTGATTCGGTTGTTAGGTATCAGGGACAGTTCACCTACCCTTACCCTTAATTGATCTATACCGTATGTATAACTTGCCCTCACAAGGTTAATAATGATAAATACTATATAAAAAGGTGGTTGATCAAGTTGCCTAGATGTGCCAGAGTTAAATCTTTTGATTCGGTTTATCATGTTATGATAAGAAGTATAAGCGATACACTCCTCTTTAGAACTAATGGCGATAAAGATAAATTTTTAGACTATATAAAAAAGTATGAGATTATATATTCTTTTAAACTATATGCCTACTGTCTTATGGATAATCACGCTCATTTAGCAATTGATGCAAACGGTGCGGATATCTCCCAGATTATGCATGATATAAACCAATCCTATGCCCAATATTTTAATAGGATTCATGGTAGAAAAGGTCATTTGTTTCAAGACAGATTTAAAAGCAAAATTGTACCTGATGAAAAGTATCTCTTAAATCTATCAGCATATATACATAAAAATCCACTAGATTTATGGGAATACAAAAATTGCATTGCAGACTACAATTATTCAAGCTTGGGCATTTATTTAGGGATTAGAGAAGATGAGCATAACATAGTTGATGTAGATTTTGTAATGAGTTTCTTTGGAAAAGACAGTTTAGATGCTAGGAAAAACTACATGGAGTTCATAAGCTTATTTAATGAGATTAAATTTAGTGATGAAATGGAGTTTAAAAATGAG
>DIRE01000071.1 GCA_002426575.1 Clostridiaceae bacterium UBA5444
ATTTTTTAAGCTTTCAGAAATATGGTTATTCACCTTGCCTACTAATACCCTATTGTTAATTTGGGCTTTAAGCATCCTCCCTTGGAAAGACCTTGTAATGCCATATATAATTGGAAGCAATAGCAATGTTATAACACCTAGGCTGCTGCTAAACATCCAAATTGAGATGATTATTCCAATAATTTTGAGGCAATCAACCATCATCCCTACAATACCATCTGTAAATAAAGAGTTAATAGCATCCACATCATTTGTAAACCTTGATACAATTGCACCTGAGCCATTTGATGAGAAAAAGAGGGTATTTATTTTCTCAAGCTTTCCCATCATTTCATACCGTATTTCCTTTGTAATCTTTTGGCCTAAAACCGTAAGTATTACCTCTTTTAAAAACTCAAATACACCTATAAATAAAAGTACCCCCATATAAGCAAAAGCTAATTCAAGCAGCTTATTATTCTTATTGCTGTTATAGCTATTTTGTGCAAGCATATTGTCTATTATATATCTTAAAATATGGGGAGGAATTAAACTTGTAATAACGGCACCTAAAACAGCAAAGGCTAGTAATATAACCATTCCTGTATTTTCCTTAAATACCTTAATCATTGACTTTTTAACTAGATTATTCTCTTTGTTCATTACTATGCCCCCTCTCCCATATGCTGTAGGTTAAATATCGTAGCATAAATATCAGATTCTCTTAAAAGCTCCTCATGAGTTCCATACTCTGCTGTTTTATCCTCTTTAAGAAGTATAACTTTATCAATCTTTTCAAAAATAGCTAAACGATGAGATATTATAATTATTAGGCTTCTTTTATAATTGTTTCTCAGATTCTCTATTATTTTCTCCTCTGTTTTCATATCAACTGCTGAAAATGGATCGTCTAGTATTATTATCTTATTTTTATTAATCAATGCCCTTGCAAGGGCTATTCTTGCCTGCTGGCCACCGCTTAGCTTTACTCCACTATTCCCAACTAAAGTATTCTCTTGGTCGCTCATTTTCTCTAAATCAGTGTTAAAGCAAACATCCTTTATAACATCACTAATATCTTGTCCACCGCCGAGGGTTATATTGTTATATATAGTGTCTGAAAGCAGTTGGGGATTATGGCCTAAATATGAAATCATCTGACTCCTTTCATACTCTGTGTAATCCCTCAATTCCTTGCCATCTATCTTAATACTTCCTAAATAAGGGTAGATGCCAAGTAAAGACAGTCCAAGAGTTGATTTACCAGATGCAATAGAACCAGTAATTCCTACTATCTCTCCACTATTAGCTTCAAAACTTATATCTTCAATTATACTATCCTTATTTTCGCCATAGGAGAAGGATAGGTTCTTTACTGAAAGATTTGTATCTTCTAAGTTTATATTAGTGTCAGTGTCTTTAGATTTATATTCTAAAAGATAAGGCTCTATCCTCTTAAAGGAAACCTGGGACTTTTGAACAGAATTAAACAGCTTAGCTACCTTACTAGCCTTAAAGGCCATGGCAGTAAACATGGTTATGTAAGTTGAAAAAATTCCTACCGTCCATACTCCTTTGTTTACATTTTCTCCTCCAAGATAGATAACTATAATAACTCCTAGCATTGCTATAACATTATATATAGGCTGCATGGAATTTTCCAAAATATTTGCTTTAATAGCCTTATTTTGCAAATCCTCTAAATCCTCTTTGTATCTCTCCCTATTTTGAGATTCTACTCCATTTACACGATAAAGCATAGAATTTTCAACTATGTCATAGGTAACACCTGCAACCTCACTGCTTTTTTTGCGGAAAGCAGTAGAATATCTATATATACGCTCTTTTAATTTCTCTGCAATTATCATTGCCACAGGAATAAAAATTATAGATAGGGCAGTTATCTTAGCATCATAGACGAATAAAGATATTATATATGAGATCATAAGCACACCAGTATCAAAAATTTCTGTGGTAAACTTTCTCATACCCTCAACGCATAAATCTACATCAGATACCATTCTAGTCATTAGATTGCCTACATTTTCCTTATCAAGTTCTGCCGCATCTTTATGTATTATACTATTATAAATCATAAAACGCATTGTAGCACTTGTGCTGTTTGCAAACCGCCTTATATAAAAACGTTTGAAGTACCTCAGGATCTGAATAGATGCAATAACTAAAACATATATGACTGCAAGTTTTATTGTAGAATGCAGACTGTCCCCATATGCAATAGAGTCAATTAATTTTCCTTGATAAATAGGGCCTAGTACTACTCCAGCATTACAAGTTATCCCAAATATTATAATCAGCACTACGGTAAGCTTTTCCTTCTTCCAATAATTAATAATCTTATTCGGCTGCTCCATAGGCTCAATTTTAAATTTTGCCATAATATCCCCCCGTTCAAAGCCTAAAAATCCTCTAACAAATATAGATAAGTTTACTATTATACTATAAATAATAATACAACTATTTGCGCTTATAATCAACCATATTGATGCCATTTTCATTTAAGTTGAGGCTATATTCCTTTAGTTGATTAAGTCCACTATATATATTATAATACAAATAAGGATAGCGAAGGGAGCTTTTTATTATGGATGATATATTAAATCTTCAACAGGCCTGTAGTTTTTTAGGTGTAAGCGAAAGAACAATAATAAAACTTTTAAAAGAAGAGCATGTACCTGCAAGAAAGATTGGGAGAGAATGGCGCTTTAGTAAAAATGCACTCATTGAATGGATATCGTCAGGGGATTCCTATACATACAATAACCGTGAGGATCCATATGCCGTATACGAAGATAGTACTGGAAGCTTAAAGGAGTTAATAGACACCATATCGATAAAACTTGCTAAATTAAATGAAACTAATGATATAAAGACAATAGTAGATGGCATTAATGATAGCATAACCATACCCGATAATATGAGATTATCTGTTAGCTATAAGCAAAAGAGAGATTTAGAAAGGCTATCCTTTAAGCTTTACTGGCCTTTAAGAGATGATTTTAAAATAAACCCATAGATAAAAACAGATAAAGCAAATCCACATCTGGTTTTTCTTTAACTCCATAACATTCTTCATAAAAGCCGTCTATTACGAATCCGTTTTGAAAGCATTGAATAAAAATATCCTGTAATGAGCAATGATAATAACATTGTAATTGCGGTTGACCCGTAATAGCTTCCCCTTTCTGCCAGTGCTACCACTTTAGTACTATAATCAAAGGCAACAACATCTGCTCCTCTCTCCGCAATATAAGCAGAGTAATTTCCATTTCCACAAGCAATATCAAGTATAAAATCATTTTCTTTAATATCAAGTAATTCACTTACTTTAGGTCTGATAACTTCTCGATGAAATTGATTAGACTCATCACCCATACGATTATCCCAAAACTGAGCATTAGCTTCCCAAGCCTTCGAACTATCTTCAATTGAATATCCACTCATAATTAACTTCCCCCATTTAAATTAGAATTTTATCTATTTCACTGGTGGTTTCCATAGTGGTGCATCTATAAATGTAGTCTCTTTTACATTTGGTAGAATATCATATATAGAACAATTCATTTGTTGTTCAAAATACTCTTTCATTTCAAATGTTGCATTCCAACGTTCCACAGTAAATGAAAATATTCCATAGCGTCTTGTTGTATTAACAAATCTCTTTTCTAGCATACAAAATCCTTGAGCGTCTGCGATTGAATCACAAACAATCAATAGTTTATCGTAGTCATCATAAGATATGTCATTTAAGAAGTTCATAACAAATTTGCTTTCTTCGTCACTCATATCATTTTGACCTATTTCTTTGTTAAAGTCAGATTAGCGAATTCCATATTTAATAAAAGATATTAGTTCCTCAACATTATTAAAGTCATCATAATCTCCATTTACTCCCTCTCTATGATATACAACTCCCTCTTTTTCATTTCTCTCTAAACAATCAAGAAGCTCTTCAATTCCATATCTCTTAATAAACAGAGTAAATCCATAAGGCTTTATTTTATTTAATAACCCTTTATGACATTCTTCCTTGCATAAATAGCAAGCGGTTATATCTCTTTTAATAGAACATTTACGATTTTCACACCATTCTTTATCTGGACATTCACCTGAATTACAACCAGAACATTTTATATTCTCTGAACACAGGCAACAAGCAAGTCCACAACGTGCAATTCCTAATTCTCTTCTCATTTTAATACCTCTTCAAAATTAAGATTTAGTATAAAATTCATAGTAAAATCCCCCTCTTAAAAGCCAAATTTTCAATGTGTTATTATTCTTTCTGCCAACCTTTACATACATCCACCCATTTTCTGTTCATTGAGTATTTGTCAAGTTCTTCACATGTAAGCTCTATGGCGGAATTACTGCTCCCGCAGGCAGGAAAAACAGTATCAAATCTTTTTAGGGATTTATCAAGATATACAGGTATATCCCCCTTTAAACCAAAGGGGCAAACTCCGCCAACCTCATGGCCAATATATTCTAAAACTTCATCAATATTTAGCATCTTTGATTTAAAACCGAATTCAGCTTTAAATTTGGCATTATCTGTTTTTGCATCTCCGCCAGTTACTACAAGCATTGCACCATTTTCATCCCTAAAAGAGAGAGTCTTGGCAATTCTTGCAGGTTCAACTCCTAATGCCTGAGCCGCCAATTCTACAGTAGCGCTGGATGTTTTAAGCTCCAATATATCTTTGTCTCTTCCCCACTTTTTTAAATATTTACGTACTTCATCAATAGCCATAATCTCTATTCCTTTCACCTTTGTATTTTTATATATGCTTTTTATATTATGTATAATATAAACATTATTACTTCTTCTTTTTACTTAACGCTTTACTTCTCAATCCCTCACTATTGGAAACTTCATAATAATCTCAAACCCTTTTCCATACTCGGAATAAGCATCTAGTGAAATATTTAAATCATTAGCCATTTGCTTTACCAAGTAGAGTCCCATACCTGTTGCTTTTTTTCGATGTTCATCTGTATCACCGGTAAATCCTTTATCAAAGATAAATGGTAAATCAGAAGCTTTAACCCCTATGCCATTATCTCTCACAGTAAGGAAAGAAAAGTTGTCATTAGTGCTTGGTTCTGACAAAAACACTATAGATGGGGATTTGTTTGTTTCTTTCGCATATTTCACAGAATTGTTGATGATCTGTCCTAGCATAAAAGCTAGGCCTCTTCTATCTGTAACAACCATATCATCAGATACCTGAATAGAAATGTTAAAGCCCCTCTCCTCTAGAAATGTTTTGTATTCCGATACAGTATCTGTGCAGCAGCTTCTTAAAGAAACTCTTTCAAATAAATAATCTTTATGTACTGATTTGAGCCTGGCGTAATATAATATTTGCTCAACATCTTCTTGCATTTGATTTCTTGCATATTCTATTCTTTGATATACAAGTTGTGACATCTCATCTTTTCGATTATCTAAAATCAGAGTCATTAAAGACAATGGCGTCTTAATTTCATGTACCCATGCTTCAATAAAATCTTCATAATCAAGCACAAGTGATTTCTGCTCATTACATACTTCTTGAAATTCTCTAAGCATCTTGGCTATTTCATGAATCTGCCCTTCACTGCTTTTAGGAGCAAGATTACAAAGTATTTTCTCATTACTCTCATCAGGATCCATTATAAACTGATGCCTTGCCTTATCAAGTCTTACTTCCCTCTTCCACTCCAAGAGAATTGCTAACAGGAAAAGTAATACTGATACGGACACCATTAGCCAAACTAAAGCATGAAAAGAATCCAGATCAATTAGCCACATAAAGAAGATAAACACATCATCTGTTAGTAACAATAGTACAAGCCAAAGTTTTGCATCCCAAAGAGTATACAGCAATTTTTGATTTAACCTCATCAAACCTCTCCTTCTTTCAAACGATAGCCAATACCACGTACTGTTTCTATGCGCCAATCTAAATTCACTTGGCGAAGTGTCTTTCGAAGCCTTGCTAAGTTTACTTGAAGCGCATTTTCATCTATATACTCTAAAGTCCCCCATAAAGTTTGGAAGAGTTCTTCTTTAGATACGACCTCTGGTGAATGTTTGAGTAATGCTTCTAATATTTTTCCTTCATTCTCTGATAATATAATTGAAATATCATTTACATATAGGGCATAGGTATTTTGATCTAATAAAAATCCATTCCCATCGAGTATATGTTTCCTTGTCTCAAAGCGCCGCAATAAGTTTTGTACCCTTGCTAGAAGGCGATCTCGGTTACAGGGCTTTGTCAAAAAATCATCCGCTCCCAACTCAAGTGCATGAAGTTCATCCTTCAGTTGATCTCTTGAAGTTAAGACAAGAATTGCTCCAACGCCATTAGCTTTCAGGCTTCGGCAAATATCAAACCCAGTAACTCCAGGTAAATTTAAATCTAATAAAACAAGGTCTGGAGAAGCATGGATGATTTCTTGCACAGTATTTTTAAATGATGTGATACACATTACCTTATAACCCGCTTTTAAAAATATGTTTGTAAGTTCTTCACGAATAAAAAAATCATCTTCCACAATCATAATCTTTGCCATGCTTCTCACCCCTTTCTTTACTTTTGGCCATGCTTTAATCTACGACCTCTCTGTTTTCAATAGCTCTATTTATTTAAAGCCTCAATATGTTTATCACTAATTTTCATGACTGAAATCATGTAGATACACTCAATTATAAATAGAAATCCTACCATTACAATAGCCATTATAAGCAAAGATTTCGAATTGCTTTCATAAGCTGAAGGTAATAGGCCTCCTAGCATTGCCTTTATGCCAAAGAAACTGCTGACAATGGCAACTCCAATAGGAAGAGCAAAGTACCAAGCAATTTGCTTTCTAGCTGATTGACACATATCGCATGGCAAGCTGCCTAACACGCTTAATGTAGCATAACGCCTACTTGTTTTCTTTTGCTGCATTAGAAACTGCAGACCTATAACTGTATTGGCGATTATTAAAAATAGCACTGCTAGATAGATGGTTGTATAGCTAGCTGCAACAATATAAAAAAGCTGGCGTCCCATACTCTTAAGGTAGCTTTCAAACTCTAATCCCTTGTCTTTAAGCAGCATTTGTACCTCGTGCATTGGCTGCATCAGCCCTTCCTTTTCAACTAGTTCTTTAGGTAATGCGAAGTTCCAACAAAATGGCTGATGCTTCTGATCAATCACTTTATCAAACACATCATCAGGTACAATAAGCCCTGTTGAAATCGTAATGCTTCGGTCTGCTACAAGGTTATCAGAGTATATATTTGGAAGCAGCCTATAAGACTGATTATCAATTCTTACATCAGGAGCATTCTTTAATACATTCTGTAGAATGTTGTTACCAGCAGTAAATTCAGAATTACGATAAATAGCCACTTCATTAGGCCTTAATTTAATCGGTTGTTCCCCTTTAATATTCAATATCTGATTATAGCTAGAAACTGAAATCAAATAAGGCGAACTATGAAAGTCAAGCATATTGAGCAGCATATCCTGCTCCTCTGAAAATTTTTGTTCCTTGACAGCTTCTTCAAGTCCTCCCCAATTAAATTTATGGGAAACCATGTCCTGATTCGTTTCTACACCATCCTGCTCTCCTCTTAAAAAGCCTAATTTCATTGGAAACAAATTCGATACATATGGCTTAATCTCCGCAGAATTGAGTGCCTCTTTAATCTCCTTTTCCTGACCCTGAACCGTAAAATCAACAGCATGCCCCTTGCTTGGATTTGCATTCATTGCAATAGAAACTCCATATCCAAAACAAATAAGCGCTGCAAGAATAAGCAAAGATGATATAGCTAAGGAACCAGCACGGTTTAATACGTTTTCTTGTAGCTGCCTAAATGTAAATGTATATAGCCCGGAACGTTTAGTACTATTCTTTCTTATTGTTAAGCAAATCAAGGCATTCATTCCACGAAATACAAGAAAGGTGCCAACAATACCACTTACAAAAATCAAACAAACAATAATTAAATTAAATGTTCTTAAATATTTGATTCCCAATACATAAGCAATTGTCAAAGAAATAATTCCTATAATTAATTGAACCAAACTAATAGATATGTTATCGGTATGCTGTTTATCTTCCTGTTTATCCTCAAGCAGATCAAGCAGCTCTTTTCTAACTAGTTTCCTGCTTAAGATAAGTAAAGCAATAATCTGCAGCCCTAAAAAACCAACAATAGTCCAAAGCATAGCAGAAATAGAAAATGTGAACCTATGCCCAATAATCCCTAACCCAACCAATCTAGATGTGAGCAGGCTTATGATTTCAGAGAGAATAATGGAAATTGGCAGACCAATTAAAAGTGCTAGAAAACTGCTCCATAGGTTTTCCATGAAAAGCAGAGAGAACAACCTGCTCCTTTTCATTCCTAGCATCAAATAAACACCAAATTCATGACTTCTCCGCTCCAATTGATATCTATTGGCAAAAAACACAAGAAAGAAAACGAAGAACAAAGAAACAGCATATAATATTGGTATCAAAGCAAGAAGTCTATTTACAGCATCACTTTCCATGGTTTTGAGATAAATCATAACATCTTGGTTTCCCAAAGACAATATTATGTAAAACGCAACAATGGAAACAATGAGCGAAACAAAATAAATTCCATTTTCCTTGCGGCTACGCTTGCTATTTCTCCGGACTAAATCAAAGAACATTTGCACTACCTCCTCCTAGTTGAGCCATAACCGTCAATATACGGTCATAGAAGGATTGCTGCGTTTCTTCATTGATTTGTTTGCGCAATTCGTGAAATATAACGCCATCCTGAATAAAGAGAATGCGCGAGCAATAACTAGCAGCGTTTGGATCATGGGTTACCATTAGGATAGTTGTCTTTTCATCTTGATTCAGCCCCTTTAACTTATCCATCAGTATTTTAGCACTTTTTGTATCTAGTGCACCTGTTGGCTCATCCGCCAAAATCATATCTGGATTTGAAATCAAAGCTCTTGCAGCTGCTATACGTTGCTTCTGTCCACCAGACATTTGAGCAGGAAATTTATTTAATACCTCTTCAATTTCTAGGTATTTTGCAATTGCAAATAATTTATCAACGCTTTCTTCTACATTCATACCATGAATGGATAGTGGAAGCAAAATATTTTCCCTTCCAGTTAGATTGTCAAGCAATTCAAAGTCTTGGAATAGGTATCCAATACGATTGCCTCTATAGTCTGCTAGCTTTTTGCCTCTAAATGAGCTTAAGTTCTCACCATTTAAAAGAATCTTTCCGGAAGTTGGTTTAATTATGGTTGTTATGCAATTTAGCAAAGTAGTTTTACCAGAACCGCTAGCACCCATAATTCCCAAAAACTCACCAGATAATACATCAAAGGTAATTCCTTTTAATGCGATGGTTTTGTTTTCATCCCTACCATATACTTTTTTCAAATCTTGTACTTCTAATATTTTACTGTATATGCTCATCACTCTGCCTCCCTGTTTATTTTTCTATTATTAGTTTACAATGGAGGCTTAATAAATAACACTTACAGTTGATGAAAGGTTTTTTTAAGCTTCTTCCTTTCTTTGAAGTAATACTGCAAGTACTACAATCAATCCCTTAAATGCCTCCCTTAAAAAAGGTGGTACTCCAAATAGATTTAGTAGGTTGTTCATAACAGCAATAATGAGCATACCAAAAACTGTTCCCATTATTGTTCCTCTTCCGCCGCTCATACTAGTTCCGCCTATTACTGCTGCTGCTATGGCATCCATTTCCATGCCGCTGCCTGCATTAGCAAAGTCCATTGAGCCAATTCTCGATACATGAATAATGGCTGCAATAGAAACTAATATTCCCATAAGTGAATAGACACGAGTTTTAACCTTTTCCACGTTTACACCAGAGAGTTTTGCTGCTTTTTCATTTGAGCCTACCGCAATTACCTGTCTTCCAAATACAGTTCGTTTTGAAATATAATAAAGTATAGCTGCAATTATTGCCCAATAGATAATTGGCATCAGCATATAATTTCCAATCTTTAAGTTAGAAATTTTCAGAAACTCCTTTGGTACCTTTGGATTATAACCTTGCATAAAGTGTTGTGTAAGGCTCCTAAATATCTTCATGGCGCCTAAGGTTGCTATAAATGGAGGTATCTTACCCTTTGTTATCAGTAGGCCTATTCCAGTGCCAAGCAAGTATCCTAAAATAATGGCTATAATTATTGCTATTGCAAAGGCTGAGGTTCCTGTTATCCCCATGTTAGATAATATTCCTTTAGGTCCATTGTCAATAAGCATCATTATTGCAGCACCTACTGTAACCAATGTTGAACCAACAGCCAAATCAATTCCACCTGATATTATTACAAATGTCATCCCAAGTGCAACTATTCCAATTCCCGCATTATTCCTTAATATATTAATCCAGTTATTTATCCAAGAATTAAACCAGCTTCCAAAAGCATCATAGTTAAATCCTAAAACCAATGTTTGAAGTACAATAAGAATCAAAAGTGCTATTGCAGTGCTAAACAGCGGATCCGCCGTCCATCGATGGCTAAACCACCCAAAAAAATTTCTCTTTTTGTTATCATTAGTATTATGCATGTTTTTCCCCTCCCCGACTCAGGTTCAATTCTCCACCTGTTGCTAAACGCATTATATCATGCTCATTCATGGTAATTTTGCTAACTTCGCCTTGTATTTTACCATGGTACATTACAATGGCTCTGTCACATAACCTTATAATTTCCTGTGCCTCACTAGATAAAACTACAACTGCAATATTATTTTCAGCAAGCTTTATTATGATATCATAAATATCTTCTTTAGCTCCAACGTCTACGCCTTGAGTAGGGTTATCTAGTATAAGCAGTTTTGGATTTACTGCAAGCCATTTTGCTAGTACAACCTTTTGCTGGTTTCCTCCAGAGAGACTATTTATACTGTCCGTACTTTTACTCATTTTTATTTTTAGACTCTTTATTTGCTCTTTAAATATCTCATAATGCTTTGGCCTATCAATTACCCCGCGTTTTGAAAACTTACTCCATGTAGCAATGGAAGCATTTTCAATTATGTTCATATCAGGTATTATACCGTTTTCTTTTCTATTTCTAGGGAGGTAACCAATTCCCTCTTCAAGTGCTTGATATGTACTGCGTATGTTTATTTCCCTTCCATTTAAATATATTTTACCTGATGAAATATCATCTGTTCCAAAAATAGATTGGAAAAGTTCGCTTCGTCCATCCCCTAAAAGTCCAGTCACTCCTAAAATTTCTCCTGCTCTTACAGAAAAACTAATATCCCTAAATGCGTGCTCTTGGGTTAGCCTCTCAACGCGCAGTACTTCGTGCCCTATTTTCTTATCCCTTGAAAGCTGATTACACCTTACATTATAACCTACCATAAAACGTGCCAGATCATCTGTTGTTACATCACTAACGTCTCCTTCTGCAACCAAATAACCATCCCTAAGCACGATATATCTTTCACAAATATCCATTACCTCTTTTAATTTATGAGATATAAATATAATACCGACATTTCTTTGTTTCAAAGTTTTCATCATGGCAAATACACGCTGTATTTCTGATTCTGTTAATGAAGTGGTAGGTTCATCCATTATTATTATAGAGGCTTTCATCATAATGGCTCTACATATTTCAACTATTTGCTTGTAAGATGCATCAAGATCACGAACCATGGTTTTAGGGTCTAGATCCACATTTATTTGTTTAAATACCTCTTCTGTTTCGAAAATCATTCTTTCAAGATCTAAACCACCTTTTTTATTTTTTATCTCTCTACCAAGAAACATATTCTCGTAAATTGGCAAATCATTTATAAGGTTTAGCTCCTGATGAATAAATGCTATTCCTGCATCTAAAGAATCTGCAGGGGTATTAAACTCAACTTTGTTCCCATCTAGATATATATCACCCGAATCCATTTTATAGACTCCGCCAAGTATGTTCATAAGAGTTGATTTCCCTGCACCATTTTCACCAATAAGTGCACATATCTCCCCTCCATTAATTTTTAGGGATATATCTTTCAAAACCTTATTACTTCCAAATGATTTTGTAATATTACTTATCTCAATTGTCATGAAATCACACCCATTTCATTTATGTAAAAAACTTTTAATTTAAATAAAAATATTACTTCCCTATAGCTTTAAATAAAGGTTATGGCAATACCATAACCTTTATTTTTCCTAACTTTTCTTAGTGCTAAAAGTCTTTAGTACTAAAATTAGTATGGTGAATTTTCATCAAGGAAATCCTTGTAATTGTCCCTATCTACAACTGTTGTAGGTATAATAGTAACCTTTTGGACATCCTCACCATCTAATACTTTAAGTGCTACATCGATAGCATTCTTTACCATGGCTGGACTATATAGGGTAGACTGAATCCAGATATCATTATTTTCAGGCATCATCTTGAAATATTCCTGCATTCCTCCACCACCTGTTACTACTTTTATATCAGTCCTTCCAGCTTCCTTTATTGCCTGCAATACGCCTATAGATGTTTCATCATCCATAGAATATACTGCATCAATCTTAGGGTTGCTTGTCAAAATATCAGCAAAATCCTTCAGACCATCTTCACGAGTAAACTTTGTAGCATAGGTAACTACCTTCATGTTTGGTGCAATTTGGGATAGTGTTTCTACAAAGCCCTTCTTTCTCAGCTCTGACACAGAACCTGCTGTAGGAACTTCTAGTATTGCTACTGTTCCATCTTTCCCAATTTTGTCTACAACATATTTAGCACCTTGAACACCCATATCTTTATTATCTCCAGACACTCTATATACACCATCTACTGCAATCTCAATATCAAAGTTTACAACCTTTATACCAGCATCTATTGCTTTTTGTATTGGTGCTTCCATACCCGTCCACTGTGGAAATGCGACTATTGCTTCTGCTCCCCATGTCATTAAATCATCTAACTGAGAAGTCATCTCTTCTGCATTGCTGCTTGTTTGAATCTTGTACTCAACTTTGTCTGACAACTCTTTTGCACGAGCTTCCGCATTATAAGCAACTGCAGCAACCCAACCATGTGTAACAGCAGGTGCTAAAATACCAATCTTATGTTTCTTGTTATCATTATTACCTCCTGTAGGTTTTGCAGTACATCCTACAAAAAGCGATGTAACAAGTATAGTTACAGTTAAAACAAATGCCATAACTTTTTTCATCAAAACATCCCCCTTTTAAATTAAGTCTAATAACATTATTAACCACAAGGCCTATACAGTCAACCTCTACTTTAAATGAAAAAGTAAAAAACAGCTTTCTATAATATTTTATAATAAAAAGCTGTTTTTTATAGGCTTTACCAAGTTCATTATGCCAATCCCTGATATGGGACTAGTTAACACATACATGGAATAATTTTAACTACTCCATACCTTTAATTATTTCTGTCCAGTTTTTATTTCGTTCTTTACTATCAAAAAAAGCCTTTAATTCGTGAAATAATGTCTTGGTATTTTGCCTATATATTTTTATATTAGAGTTATATTTACCATTTTGTCTTTTAACAATCATATCCCCTGTTGAGGTTATGGTATATTCTATGGACTCATTATTATCTTTTAGAAAACCAACATTTAATTCTATACGATCCGAGGAGTTGGCTGGTACATTGCCTATATGTGGCATAGATTTATAAAATAACGGTCTTTTTAAAATAGCTAATATCTCTTGAATTTCTTCACTATCTGAGGTTGTTATAGTTTTACTTTGGATCTCATATAAACCAGCTTTAACATTATTAATAGTTATTGTAGCTCTTGTAACATTTATATTTTTTAAAAGTCTATTTATATCAACGAATGTACTATAACCTAAGAAAGAAATTAAAATAGTTACTATGAGAATTAATAAAAATAAGTTAATTTTATTTTTATTAGATAGAGTCAAAATATACTCCTCCATATTTATATTGCACTATTGGTTCAACCCATCCACCATTCATATAACTATAATACGCTCTTTGGTCGGGTATATCATAACTGGGTGTTATAATAGATTCCAATTTGGTATTTTCTCCATATTCAATTGGATGTAATCCAGGGAAGACCGTTAAGTTATCAAAATGACTAATACTCATTTCAACACGAGAGCCAAAATAGTACTGACCACTTTCAACTAAATATGTGAATTTTTTTACTTTATATTCATATAAACGACTCTCATGCCTAAATTTTGAATTTGTAGGAACGCCACTAGGTAGACCTCCAGTGAAAATACTTCCAATGCTCCACATCCCCTTTGTAATCCAATCCATGCCTGTCCCAAATCCGTACTTTGCTGCAGCATCAATTGTTTTATTTAAGTAATCGAGAAATCCATATGCTTCTTTAACAGTTACAGAAGCACTTGTATTATCATAAGACAATACTTCTTCATAATAGGTCTTACCAGCATATCCTACATAAGTCTTTCTATAATCAGACGAAGTTGATATTTCTTGTGATGGAGTAGTAGATGGTATATAAATGTTTATTTTTCCAGGCTGTATAGAACCTTTTCTAACCTTTTCCATATATTCGTATATATCTTTAACAGTCTCTGGTTGCAATTGATAAGTAGCTATTATAGACTCGACTTCATTTTTGTCAAGAGGATTCATAGAGATTTTCCTCAAGGGTACTTTTGCATCATTACTTATTTTTTCATCTATTGACATAACAATATCTTCATGGGACAATTTATTCTTATTATTGTCTTGTTCACTAAGATTACTAGCAGCTGAAGCAACATTTGTGCCAGAAAATATAATAACAACAGTTAACAACAATGCAATTAATTTTTTCATTGTATCTCTCCATTCATTATTTATTTTTGGTTATGTTGGATACTTGTTGTTAAGCTTCTCAGTTCAATATGACCACACCTTTTTCACATATTTGCACCCTGCAGAAAGTTTCAGCTATATACTACCATGTATGGCTATTAATGTCAACATGATAATGCTGAATAAATTGATTGTAGAAAGCAAAATAACGACTCTTACAAACACTAAACTTACAGGCGTGGAAGATGGCAGAATTACAGTCGAATCAAATGGAGTTCAAAGTACTTTAGATTGTAACACTGTTGTGCTTGCTATAAAATTCAGGGCAAATAATGGTCTGGAAGAGAAATTAAAAGGCAAAGTGAAAGACATTGTTACCGTTAGTGAGTGATACTATTTGCACCTCGTAAGATACTGAATGCTAAATAGGGAGGATATCATTCTATAAATGTTTTTGCAGAAAAAGATATATAAACCCGCTTTAATGTTATTAACAGTTATTGTAACTCTTGTAAAATGTACATTTTTTAAAAGTCTATTTATATCAACGAACGTACTATAACTTAAGAAAAAAGTTAAAATAGTAAATATGAGAATTAATAAAAATAAATTAATTTTAATTTTATTAGATAGAGTCAAAATATCCCCCGCCTCTCTTTTCACGTATTGTACTGTATAGAAAATCTCAGTTTTATATTACTATCTGTGGGTACTAATGTAAATATGAAGTTGAATCACTTGCGGATCTAATTTAGGATAACTAAAGCATAAAATTCACTTGAATTTATGCTAAATCCGCATAGCTCCAGTATCTTATTCTGTGCGCAAGGGGGCGGCGGTCTCGGTATTCTAAAGCTGTAGAGATGATACCAACCATCCTAGAGGTTTTTTAGTCTTGCACAGTTTCAAATTTTGGGCATAAAAAAAGCCCCAAAAGCAAATGCTTCAGAGCTAAATGTTCTTTAAACAAAAATACGAGAAGGTGCAGGCACCTTCTCGCTAAAAACTATATAAGTTTTTGTTCCATAATAGTAGTATATCCTCGGTATATATAAATAGTGCTAATTTTTATATCCTTTTAAACCAATGTTTAACCTTGATGTCTATACCTTCATATCTAATAATATTGATATGATACCCCTAGAGTAGACAATGTAAAAAATAAAATCATTGTTCATCTCTAGGGTATCATATTCCATATTGTGCTGCGGCCCAGTTTTAGAAACTTTTAGCTGATAAATCTACTTTTTTGAATGTGCAAAAAACATTTGTTTGAGTACTTCCTCTTTAAATATAGGGTCAAGATTATATCTTTTTACAATTCCATTAATGTTCTGAGGATTTCTGAAAACATCATCCAATGTCATTATGGATTTATACTTTATATCATAAGTATCGTGTCTTTTATCTGCATATGCCTTTAAAAACTCTGCTGAAAAGTCATTAGCTTTTAGCGCGTCAAGCGCTGTGTCTGCAGCCATCTTGGCAGTTTCAGTCGCAGGGCCTATGCCTTCCCCTGTAAGTGGGAGTATCATACTCCCAGCATCACCAATAAGCATGACCCCTGCATCATAGTTTTCTCCCGCCTGAGGCCCTGTGGGAAGCCTCCATCCCTTCCATTCACTAATCTGCCTTGCATCTTTGAGCCTTTTTCCATATGGGCTGGTCTCAATAAATATATCGATATATTCTTTAAGGGTTTTGCTATCATATACGTCAAGATTTATTCCTATTCCGACATTTGCAACGCCCTCTCTATTCCCTGAAGGGAACACCCATATATACCCTGGCAGAACGTTTTGGTCAAAGTGAATCTCCAAGTATTTTTCCATAGGTACATTTTCATAATAGCATCTAAGTCCTGCGCCCGTGCATACAGGGTTATCTGGGAATATACCTATGGCTTTTGCCACCATTGAGTGAGACCCGTCTGCTCCTATAACAATCTTTGAACGAAATTCAATATATTCCCCTTGGTATTTGGCCTTGACTCCCTTAACCTGTCCATCTTCCTTGATTACGTCATACACCCAGCAATCCTCTATCATTTCTGCTCCGCACCTTATGGCAGTATTCTTCATAATATTGTCAAATATCCTCCTAGGTGTTGTATATCTTTCCCCAGGTGCATCCAAATATGCTTTACTGTAATCAGGAGATGTAAGCAAAAAACCTTTATTACAGTATCCTGCTTTTTTAACCTCTTCATATGCCCCAAGCTCTTTTACATGTTCCATGGTAACTTCTGCCTGGCTGTCACCGCACGTCTTGTCACGGGGGAATGTCTCTTTGTCCATAAGAAGCACATCAACGCCTTCCCTTGCAAGATATGCAGCACATGTTGAGCCTCCAGGCCCTGCTCCAACAACAATAACATCGCGCTCTATAATTTTATTCATTATTAGCATCCCCCTTCCTGTACTTTATTAAGCATGATAGCATCTACAGGGCATATGGTTAAACATACGCCACAGCCTATGCACTTGCTGCTATCCACGTTCTCATATCCGCACTTCAGACATCTTTTAGCTTCAAGGACTGCTTGTTTCTCAGAGAACCCAATCTCAATCTCATCAAAGCCGTTTCTGTCCTTTATTTCAGGCATAATCTGAGGAGAAAGCTTTTCTAGCCTTGCGGGGAATATCTTCTCCTTAGCATCTGCTGTTTTAAGTGTATGCTCTGTTCTATCTTTAAGCTCACGACCCATAAGCATATTATCTATCATAAGGGCTGCTTTTCTGCCTGAAGCAAGGGAATCAATTACAGAACCTTTAGCAGTTGTAACATCACCTGCTATAAAAAGCCCCTCTCTTTCCGTCATAAGTGTTTCCTTGTCATAATCAAGCATTCCGGCAGCATTCAAATTTAAATCCGCCCCCTTTGCAAGGAGTGTTAAGTCTGGTTTCTGCCCTGTGGCAAACACAACCGTATCTGCTTTAATTGTGAATCCTGTTCCGTCCTCCACAATTGGTTTAAGCCTTCCATATTCATCACAGTTTATTTCCTTGACCTTTTTAAATTCAACACCTTTTACCGTGACCCATTCTGTTAAAATACTTGTTGGACAAGAAGAAGTTACAAATTCTACCCCTTCTTTTTTAGCTTCTTCAATTTCCCAATCCCATGCAGGTATTGAATTACTGTCTTCTATACAAACACATGTTGCCTCCTCTGTCCCAGCTCTTAAAAGTGTCCTTGCGGTATCTAATGCAACAGAGCCCCCACCTATTACAACAGCCTTCCTGCCAATCTCCACAGGTATTTTTGCATTTATTCTGCTCATAAGGCTTACTGCATTATATACCTTTTCTGCTTCAGCTCCTTCGATTGGGAGCGCCATACCTTTAGATGCCCCAACTGCTATCAAAACAGCAGAATACTTATCTTTAAACAAGTCATTTATTGAAGGTTTGCTGCCTATTTTTGCATTATACCGTATGTCCATTCCTGCATCTTCTAGCGTCTTTATCTCACTTTGCAGTATTTCCTTGTCCAATCTAAAATCTGGTATGCATAACCTCATCATCCCACCTGACTTTGGCCCTGCTTCAAATACTGTCACTTTATAGCCCTTCTTCAGAAGGTCAAATGCAGCCATGATTCCTGCCGGCCCTGCTCCAATTATGGCAATCTTTTTGTCAAGCTTTTGCTTGAAAGGTGCTATAATAGGTTTTACATTATCAGTAACAAAACGCTTTAAACCTCTGATATTAACTGTCTTATCAATTAGTGTTCCTCTTTTGCATTCATCCTCGCATGGGTGGTGGCATATTCTTCCGCATACTGCTGGAAGTGGGTTTAATTCCGATATGAGTTCGTATGCCTCAATGAATTTCTCCTGTGCAATCAAGTTTACATAGCCTTCTGGAACAGTACCAAGAGGACATGCAATGCTGCATGCATGCTCATGTGCATATTGTTCCGACTGTACAGGAAACATTTCAGGGCCTTCTGCACAGTCAGGGCACAACCTGCAAATTACCCTCTGGAACTCATCAATTGCCTCTGTAGGGCAAATCCTCCTGCATTTACCGCAGTTTATGCAAATACTTGGGTCTATAGATGCAACGGCTTGTCTTTCTTGTGAAAATGTTTTATCTGCTATTCTGAAGTCTATCCCCTTATGCAAGTCATCCATTTTATAAGCCTCCCTTTACTCTATTTTTGTATATGCCTGTCCTTAATTCATTATATTTATATAAACATGCATATATTCATAGGCTCAATAAATCGCACTAGATTTTATAGATATAAATGGTTCATCGACGAGTTTTGTGAAATGTACTTATGAGGAAAATAAGGCAAAATTATTAATGTAGTTTTTGCCAAAATAATTTGCTGTATGGCATGAATTTTGTGATATTCGAGTATTTTGGTTTTTATCACCTTAATTGTATCATGGTTTCCAATAATATTCCATATAAATATAGGTAAAGCTATATCCAATGGCTGTGTGAGGATGTACAATAAATATGCAATAAATTATATTTGAAGGGGGATTAAATATTATGATTGTAACAACCACTCCAAGCGTGGAAGGGCGTAAAATTGTTGACTACAAGGGCATTGTTTTCGGTGAAGTGGTATCAGGGGTAAATTTTATTAAGGATTTTGCTGCAGGACTGTCAAATTTCTTTGGAGGACGTTCTGGTTCTTATGAAGGAGAACTTATGGAGGCCAGAACATCCGCCCTCCGTGAAATGGAAAGCAAAGCAGCATCCATAGGTGCAAATGCAGTTGTCGGTGTCAGCATAGATTATGAGGTGCTTGGGCAGGGTAATATGCTCATGGTTACCGCATCTGGGACAGCTGTAATAACAGAATAAAGCAGCAGTGTGCCGGTTTATCACTGTATGTGAATAAATCGGCACACTGCTATTTTACATCCCCAATACTATTAGAAGCTGAGCCGCTGCATATGTGCTCATAATGTATATATCTGCATATTCCTTTTCAGATGAAAAAATATTATATGCAAGTATAGTATCTGAAGCCACAAATAATAAGGAACCTATAAATGCAGGAATAAGCTGTGTTTTTCCTGATACCAGCACTGCAAGGCAGGTAAAACTCATTAATATTAAAACTGCGAAATATACAATAGCAGGTATCTTCATAGCTCCTAATTTATTGCGTAAAATACGATAATTATACACTCCATATAAAACATAAGGTATAAGGAAAATCAGACACCATAAAGGTATTTGGTTTATTCCGGCCGAAGCCTTAATAAAAGATGTTATATAAAATATCTGTCCAGCCATAAATGAAGCAATACCTAACTCTAAGTATAAGGGCTTGCGCTCATTCAATAAAAATACGTCGCCTAAAAATCCTGCTGCTAGCGCCGCAATAACATATATACTTATATGCTTTGCAGCAGTTATGTAATATACTATTAAAATAGGCATCAACAAAGACTTAGAAAAATAACGTCCTTTTTTGTTTTTATTTTTTATGTTGATTATATCCCATATAAAGATAACAATAAATAATACAAGTATCCACACAGACAATTAAATCCCTCCCATAATATATCAGTATTACATATTTAAATGCTCATTATTTATTTCTACACTAGCATGCATATTCCTTCCAATTGCAAGATAAAAATAGGGCTAGGTATATTAATTGACATGTTAATGCCGTGGAAAAGGTTCCCCACGCTCGGTACAAACCTTAAGAGCGATCCCTCAATATTTTCAGTACTGCAGCATTTATTAGAACTTAAATAAGTATATCATATAACTCTAATTTAAAAGACTATCAAAGGCCTGTTGATTCAATTCTCTTATTAGTTGATATGACAGTAGACTTAGCGAGATTATGTCTAAACTTCTAGGGTTAATCCGTTAAGTTCACCTGTTTATTTCTACTATAAATTTATTCCGCTCCCCTGGGTATATGCTTTCAGAGTACTCAATAACAGAACCATCTTCTAAATATCCAAAAGATGATAAAAAATGTATGGGAGAGCCTTCTTTAATTTTTAATAATTTGCTGGTTTGTTTATCAGAAAGCTTTGCTTCTATTTCTCTTATTGCTTTTTTTATATAAATATTATTTTCTTCAAAAACATCGTAAAGGGAACGTTTTTCAAAATCGTACATTATAAGATTAGGAAACTTTTCATAAGGTATATAAACTGTAGTGAGTAGAATAGGTTTTTTATCTTCTTCCTTTTCAACGTAAGCATACCTAAGCCTTTTAAGTTTTATTATTTTATCTTCTTCTTTAATTCCAAGCTTATCTACCAAGAAATCAGGACAAATTTTAATTGATATTTCTAACACCTTGGTTTCTGGAATCAATCCTTTTTTGTGCATTTCTCTATTGTAGCTCTCTATAAAACGGGTATTTTCCTGAATAATTTTAGGTTTAGTAACAAAAGTCCCTTTGCCCTTTACTCTTTTTAAATATCCTTGAGAGGCTAGAGTATTTAATCCCTGTCTTACAGTGGGACGGCTCATATTAAACATAGCGCTAAGTTCCATTTCTGTGGGGATTAAATCTCCTTCTTTTAGTTTATTGTCTTTTATTAGTCCTAGTATATAGCTTTGTATTTTATAATATAAAGGCGTATTTGGCTTAGTCATTAAATTTCTCCTTTCTACTTGGCAGTATAGAGATATTCTATACTAAGTAATAAAATCAGGCTGCAATTGGCTTTTTATAATTCATGCCAATTACAACCCTCAATATTTAACCTAAATAAACTTTTATGAACAGCTTATGCTAAATGTTACAAAGCAATCCTCTATTTTTCATCAATCATAAAGGTTACAACACCATAACCCTCGTCTTTCATCTTTTTAAAGCTTTGCTCTGCATCCTTTGTTTTAATTAAGCTTAGTGTATAGCAAAACTCTGTAATACCTGATAAATCCATTTTAAAGTTTGTCTCCCATGTATTGTTCATAATCCATGAGTACACATCTCTTTTATTGTTTTCTTGTCTTTCATCGCAAAGCATTATTGGATGGTGTTTTAGCTCCCCCATATATATAAGCGGTGCATCTTTTGTTTGAATTAATATAGTATTTTCTTTTGTCTCATAAGCCAAGCCATTATCTACAAGATAATATTCCATACAAGTGCCTGGTATTTGATCAATGCCTGGTCTCATAACCGTATCGCCCTTATCTATATATAATGTTGCATCTAGATTGTTTAATGTTAAGGGCAGATAAATGCTTTCAATATCTGTGGATAAAGTCTTAGCAATTTTGTACTTAAATTCCAATCTTGGAAGCGTATTATAAAGCTTGATAACTACTGAACTAAAATAGGTACCTTCTAATTTATAAATAAGCTCTATAGTTGTAAATATTTCACCATTGTCGATTATCTTTACATCTACTAACTCACCTATATACTTTTTAGAATGAAGGCCTCTTATATTTCTTCCTAAAAGTCTTCTTTCTTCATAAACGTTTGTTCTAACTTTGGTATTTTCATATATTGGGGTAAAGAATTTAGCATCCCCTTCTTTTAACATTTCAACATTATCAACTTTATTGTAGAAAGAAGTTACACCTTTACCTATTTCATATGCTATTTTGAAGTAGTCATTTTCTATTTGGTAGGGCAATTTATAGCTTTTTGCATCGTAGTTATTTACTATATCCTTTACTCTTTCTGCTCCAACATATGCTACTCTTGTATTAGCTACCTCTATTTTGGCATCAGCCTCTTCAAATCTGTATATTCTTTCTTCATTGGCTTCAAATGAATCTACAAAGCTGATAAGAACACCCCTTGGGTGTGAAGACAATTGTGTAACCATTTCCTGTCCTGTTGTTTCACAAATTACTTTTACTCCTGGGTATTTCCATGTTTCTATATAAAATTCCACTACTTGTGTACTTTTTTGATCTGATAGGCTTATTGCCTTTACTTTGCCGTTTAGATCATAGTATCTAAGTTTGTCTCCTCTGCTATGCATAATGCGATTTAAGTTTTTAGCAGAGGCTTCATGTGCTTTTGAAGCATAGCTCGTTTTTCTAATGTCTAAGTTTTGCACCATTGTATCATAAGGATTGGTTATGGTCGATGAATGTCCCCAAGTATGTTCAGCATACAAAAGCAAATTATCCTCAGCTTGTCTAGTTAACTCTTTTTTACTTACATGTGCTTTACTATCTAATTTTTCACATAAGTAATACATTCTTTGAGCTTCTTTGTAGTGTTTAACCGCATAAGGTGTACTTCCTACTCCATTTGCCCACCAGTCAGTAAGATCACCTTTGTAAACAGGTGCATCCTTTACCTGATCTTTAATTTTATCATAAAATTCTTGAACAGTTACCATCTCTAGATGTACCTCATCACCGTAGGCTTCATTAAATGCTGCAATGGTTCTTATAATGTCTGTATTTGGTGGTGCATTGTCACTAAATGCCCCCGATACACAAGTAGGAATAAAGTTATATTTATATCCATTTTCTTCACAGGATGTTAAGTAATTAACTATGTTTTCTTTAAGAATTTCAATATGAGTTTTGGGTTTAGCATCTTTCCCAAAGTAATTTTCTGTCATAAAGTTAGTATCCTTATTATAAATTAAGCCCAAAGCATTACCAAGATTATAATGTTCTCCGCTAAATACTAAAAGCCTTTTCCCCTCCTTATTCTCCCAGTAATAGGGTTTTTGATTTTGGTAAAGAGGGTACATGCCGTGGTGTGTATGAATGTTTGTAAATAAAAATTCTATTCCATTATCTATAAGCACATCAAAGGTTCCTAAAGATACGCCATTAACATCTGCATTCATTGCAGCTTTAACATCTATTCCTTGTGCTTTAAAGTTCTCAACCATTTCTTTTGTTCTTTTATTAAGTACCCCTTTGTCTACCAAATCCGTGAAGTTGAGGTAGTTTGCTGATAATCCTATATTGTTTGATCTAACCGCTGCATAAAAATCTTGTTTTTCTTTTTCTGTTGCTTCTTCTAAAAATCTCTCTACGCAGTAGTAAGTCTCGCAATTCCATTTGAAGTTTTTATCGATTGTATCATTTTTATGTCCTTCTTTTGCAATATTTACTGCAGCTTTTATATAATCAATCTGGTTGTAAATTACTTTTTCTTGTAAATCTGTATAGCCTATATCAGTGTGCGAATGATGTAATACATACATAGTCCATTTTCTATCTAGCATAATTTATTCCCTCCATATATAAGATCTATATTTTATTTTGAAAGTTCAATTGTAAATCTGAATTTAGTGTCATCATCATACCACATTCTAAAGTTTGTTCCCCAAATATTGTTATACAAATTAAAATTTGCTGTTTGTGATATATCTATATTATTATCATATCTTAATATTTTTCTCTCTCCCATGGCAACTAATGGTGCATCAAGAGATTGTATCTTAATCTTCTTTTCTGAACCTAAGTATTCTATACAAGAAGCTATGGCATGAAGGTTTCTACCACCATTTTTTACTACCTGAAGAGGAGATATTAACTCCCCCATCTTTTCAACAAACCACATATTAGGATTATCTACTTTGGGATTAATTGAAAGCCATATACTCTCAGGCAGTCTTGATGCATCTTTACCATTCCAAATTATATCTAGATTAATCTTGTTAGCATAGAATCTATAAACTATTTGGATTTTCTCAGGGCAGCCTAAATATTCAACTGCATATTTATCGCTAGAAACATTTATAACCACCTCAGTATTATCCCCATGGTCTATATAACTAGCATCATCTAAGTAGGCAGTATGTTCTCTAGTTACAGTTCTTGCAGTCTCAAATAATGGCTTCCCAAAATCTCCATAAGCCCAGTCGTTCTTTTCATAATCTCTTGTATAATTGTTAAACCAAAAATCGTAGCTTTCCTTTCCTATCTCTTGATAGACAAACAGCCCACATCTATTCTGTTTGTCAAAGATTGTTCCTAATTCCTCATGAGATAAAAAGCTTATAGCACCATTTTCATCAAACTCTACAGTATAGTTAAAAAACTTGTACTTCTCTTTAGTATTTAACTTTGTATAATTACTATTACATTTAACTAAGGTTGGTAATAAATTTTTAAAGGACTCATTGGCTTCAAGCTGAAGCTCTTCTGGAAGAGATTGTACGGCCTTATCTAAGTATTCCCTTTGTTCCTTCCAAGAGCTTTCATAACGGGAATAGCTTCTGTTATCAACGCCCCAATTAAGGCCCATTTGAGCAGAATCATCTATGGAATCAGTTTTTCTTGCTTTTATAAAATCTTGCTTTTCGTAATTTTTGTAATCTCCTAAATTACGCTTTATGTCCATCCCCCATGTATGCTCAGGTACAAGCATAAGATTTAAAGAAAAGTCTTCTAGCTCTTTTTCCAAGCCCTCGAACTTTCCTTCATTAACCCATCTGCTGCGCAGCCTTAGTAATTCTCTAAACTTTGAAACTTTTAGCGGATCAGAAGCTGTGCCATGGATCCATGAGTCTCCAATTTCTTCATATACCTTTGGTAAAGAATCTTTATACTTCATTATGGCTTCTGCATAATCATCCAATGTAGAGGCAACAATTTCTGCATTAGGATACTTCTCCTTTAAATAGTTAAATTGTTCTATAACTAATTCCTTAGATTGAGGGCCACAATTATCACCAGTGTGAGCAAAATATAAGGCCTCCTTCATACATGGCAGTATACAATCTTGCCCATAATTGTATGAATAGCAGACTATAACTTCACTCCCATCTGCCCCTATCCATCTAAATATACTTGGAACCTTTGGAACAGCTGATGCTGGGTTTACACCTATATGAAGAAATTTAATACCTGATTTTGCAAGTAGAGGGATTATTGCCTTTGTATGCCCTGGTACATCAGTCATTTTTGCCGCTATGGTTTTTCTCCCAAATCGCTTATCTAACTTTTTAGATAAAGAAAGCCCATACTCAAATAATTGCTTATCCATTAACTCAGTATGAGTTGTAAATGGCAGTCCATGCCAATAAATAATTCCGTCCTCTATAGCCTGTACCAGACTGTTTAACTCCTTGCCCTTTTTATTTTTAAGGTAGTTATATATAAGCCATGAGCCTGTAGTCCATTTAAACTTTAAATCCTTGCTATCTTTAAGCTCATACCCAAGTTTAATGGCAGCAGGTATGTATTCATCCATGTACTCTTCTGTAACTGTTTCAGCAAAATCTGTGAAGCCGATATCAAGGTGAGTCTTAAACACTACATAAACCTTTTTAATTTCATTGTTAATGTCTGTACTCATAATAAATACCCTCCCTTTTTATTAATTTATATATAATTAACATATCCATTCATAGCGTTTTAACCTATCTACATGCCTCACCTCCAAAAATCATGGCAACACCTTTTAAAGTAGAGGCAGATGTGTCCTTTGAAATATATAAATTGATTTTCCTATCCTCACACTCCTTTGAAATCTCTTCTCCAAAGAATATAAAGCTTTTTGAAATCTGTCCCCCAATGACAAAAGTGTCTGGTTTGAATTTATCAAAGAAGGGTATCATTACCTCTCTAAGTCTTTTTCCAAACTCCCCAAAAACCTTTTTTGCCTCATAGTTGCCTGCCATTGCTAAGTCATATAGCTCTCTTACTTCTTTTATATCTTTTAAGGATTCTACATTCTTGCTTATACCCAATATTCCTCTAGCAGATATATAATCATCTACAATTCCCTCTTTATATGCGGTATGATATATCCAGCCTTCCTTTGGCACATTAGCTGCTTCTTTAATAAGCCTTCCTCTTTCTAAAAAGGAGGATCCTACTCCTGTTCCAATGCATATACAAATTGCCCTAATAGAATCTTTAGCATAACCCTTTAAGTATTCTCCTAGAGAAAATAAATCTCCATCATTAGAAAAAGCTAAACTAAAATCCCTTTCGAAGTTATTTTTAAGTTCTATGTCTTTTTCTATAGCTTGTTTTAATTCTTCTTTTAGGTTAATGCCATATATATGCTCATACTTATTTAAGCCTTTAATATAGCTTATACCCTTCTCATAATCAAAAGGCCCAGGAAAAGCCATTCCTATGCCGCTTAATTTAATAGCGTTCATATTATTTTTTGTAACCAATTCATTCATTATGAATATAAAATTATTTATTATATTGTCCTTACTTTCCTTGCTTTTTGAATCAAAAACCATTATATCACCCAAAATATCTCCAGCAGAAGATATAATTGAGGCCTTAATTTTTGTCCCGCCTACATCCATCCCAATATAATATTTCAGAATTGCCACCTCCTTATTAGAACATTACAAAAGTTACATAAGTTAAGGTTATATCTTGAAAGTCCATATAGAATAATTCATCTAAGAAAAATATTGATAAAGTATTTTATATATTTGATATGTATTTACATTTATAATTTAAATAGATTATAAGCCTATTCTATCCCAATGTAAATATGGTTTTTAAATAAAACTTGAGCTATGTAAATACATATCATATAATATATGTATAATATTATATGATATGTATTTACAACTGGAGGCAAAAATTTGATTAATAAATATAACAATTATGATAAATACCCAGAGGTTATCATAAAAGATCATGACAATTCTTCTTGGGAAGGTTATGAAAATATATTAAAGGAGATAAAGAAATCCATCTCCTCATTAAAAAAGGAAAAAGTAGTATTAGTATTAGATTTTTATCCAGGAGTCAGAGAAGAAGAAGTTTTAAAAGCTTTTACAAGGCTTAGTCCTTCTCTAATGATTAAATCAGATGATTGTACTTATAATGAAGATACAATAAACTCCATGATAAAAGACTATTTAACAGATGATAGGGTATTTGGAGTACTTACTACTAAAAAGCTTCAAGACTTTTTTATACAAGAAAAAATAGATGAAGCAAAAAATACTATAGACAACTTAAAGGAGGGACTCATTTTAGTTTACGGAGTTGGAGCCTCACTTATAACCAGAGGAAATATACTTTTATACTTTGATTTAGCCAGATGGGAAATTCAGCTTAGATTTAGGGCTGGTATGGCAAATTGGAAAGCCACTAATTATAAAGATCCTATTCTTTCAAAATATAAAAGGGGATATTTTGTAGAATGGAGATTGGCTGATAGGCATAAAAAGGATATCTTTTCTCAAATTGATTATTTAGTAGACACAAACCAAAAGGATAATCCGAAGATGTTAACAGGGGAAGCTATAAGAGCAGGTCTAAAGCAAGTAGTAGAAAGGCCCTTTAGGGTTGTCCCTTACTTTGATCAAGGAGTATGGGGCGGACAATGGATGAAAGAGGTTTTCGATTTAGATAAAGAATCCCCAAACTTTGCATGGAGCTTTGATGGTGTTCCAGAAGAAAACAGTCTTTATATGAGATATGGACATGTTAAAGTGGAAATTCCTTCAATAAATGCAGTATTTTTCGAGCCAAAAAAACTTTTAGGTGAAAGAGTCTATGGCAGGTTTGGAACAGAATTTCCTATAAGATTTGATCTTTTAGACACTATGGGAGGAGGCAACCTCTCTCTTCAAGTGCATCCTCTTACAGAATATATTCAAGAAACATTTGGAATGCACTATACCCAAGATGAAAGCTACTATATGTTAGACTGCGGAGAAGATGCCTGTGTATATCTAGGAGTAAAAGAAGATACAAATAAAGACGATATGATGGAAGACTTAAAGAGATCAGAAAAAGGAGAGATTCCTTTTCCTGATAATAAATATATAAATAAATTTCCTGCAAAAAAACATGATCATTTTTTAATTCCGGGAGGAACAATTCATTGTTCCGGCAAAAATTCCATGGTTCTAGAAATAAGTTCTACTCCATATATTTTTACATTTAAGCTATGGGATTGGGAAAGGCTTGGCTTAGATGGACTTCCAAGACCAATTCATTTAAATCATGGAGAAAAAGTTATCCAATGGGATAGAGATACAAAATGGGTAGAGGAAAATCTAATAAATAAAGTAGAAGTTTTAAAGGAAGAAGATGGGGTAAAAGTTGAAAAAACTGGGCTTCATCCAAGTGAATTTATTGAAACTATACGACACTGGTTTTCAAAGCCTGTACTTCATAAAACTCATGGAAGTGTTAATGTACTAAATCTAGTAGAAGGAGCAGAGGCCATAGTAGAAAGCCCTTCTGGTAAATTCGAGCCTTTTATAGTACACTATGCAGAAACCTTTATAATTCCTGCGTTTGTAGAAGAATATACTATAAGGCCTTACGGAAAATCTGAAGGAAAAGAAGTTGCTACAATAAAAGCCTATGTTAGATAGGAGTAAAGTTTACAAAGGGACACAACTGCTGTCCCTTTGTTTCATTAATAATAATGACTGCAAATATTGGTAAAACTCGATTAACGCTTTTGAATTTATAGCCTAATTATATGATCATTTGCCTGTATCAATGTTTTATCATGAGTTACCATTAACACAGTTTTACCTTCATAATTTAATTGATGAAGCATTTTTATTACCATTTGGCCATTCTTGCGATCAAGTGAACCTGTAGGCTCATCAGCCAAGATAAGCTGACAGTTCTTTAATCTTAATCTGGCAAGTGCAATACGCTGCTGTTCACCACCAGATAGGGAATAAACTTTCTGTTTTAATGAGGTTTCCATACCAACAGATTGCAATGCTTCTTCCACCATCACCCCAGACTTTCCTTTCGAATGAACCATCAGCAGATTTTCTTCTACTGTTTTTTGTTCTACCAAAGCAAAATTCTGAAAAACAAATCCCACTATATCTCGATAATAATCCTTAAGATTTTTGGTATTAGTAATTTCCAATCCATTCACATTTATTTTTCCCTTTGATACAGGCTCTAATCCCCCTATCATATTCAATAAAGTAGTTTTACCACACCCACTTTCACCTGTAATTACTACAAATTCACCTGCATCAATAGTAAAGTTAAAATTATCAAATAGTACTTTATCTCCAAAGGATTTACATACATTATGTAATTCAATTAATACCTTTTCCAAACTAAATTCCTCCCTTTAATACTTTTTGAATTTGTAAATTATCATTTTTTCGTATTAAATAGAGAATGATAACCACATCTAATAAAAATACAATAATACTCCCCCAAGCTATATAAGCAATAGCACCAATCTTAAAAAATACTGTACATAATAGAGCACCAACTAAAGAAATTCCACATAGTATACCAGTCAATAGAAAAAATGATTTAAATCGTTCAAATACAGAGTAGCCCATTACCTTTTTTATCGTCAATTCCTTTGCATTTGTTTCATATGCTATTCTCAGGGAAAGGCTTGAAATCTGTATTTCCAAAATGAGTATCAGTAATGTTAGTATTACAGCAATTAATAAGCTCCTATTTTGCAAAGACCAAAGTCCATCAAACCAATCTCCTATATTAATAATAGTAAATTCCACAAAGTGCGGATTTATTGCTTCACCTGAAATTGCATTGGCAAAATCATAGATTCGTTCTTGTTTGTTTTCCAAAGTAACAAACTGCATGAGATACTGAAAATTATGCGCAATCATTCCATCAGGATGGTCAGCTTCTCTTAATTCATAGCTTACAGGATATGTTGGCAAGGCTCCATAATCATAGGTATCTAAAAATATGATTGGATTTTTAATTTTATAGGTATAATCAAATTCACCATTTATATGACCTTCTGCTATAACAGAAAGTCCCTCTTTATAAGTGAATACTCTCTCTAAATTATCTTCATTCAACCCAAGTAAATTGCCATTATCCATAATCTCTTCCATGACTTCTATTTCATTTGCATTATCCGGAATTAAAATATAATTACCTTCCTTTTGAAAAATAGTATCCCATTCCGGGATCATATCGCTATATTGTTTTAACCCTGATAAATTGGCAAATACGTATTTGTCTCCCCATTTGGGAGAAGTATCTTCAAATGATTGGTAACTAACAAGGGAACATTCCAGTTTATTATAACTATACCTCATAAAATTATCCTTAACTTGTTTCCATGTATCAATAGGACATTCATCTTCAAAATATCCAGTTGCATGTTCCATTTTTTCATAATCATAGGGGTATTTTACATCCACATGGACCTTATTTGATTGTGATGAATAATAGTTTTTTTGTTTATAAAGCTTTATCCCTTCAACTGATAAATATATGGTAGCAGATAATACTAAAACAGTTAAAATGGATATTATTCCTTTTATTACAATGCTTATATTCAATGCCTTTTTAGAAGAAGCAATGGATTTAATTTGTAAACGCTTTCCGATTCTCATACCCAAGGCAATAACAATACCATTACATAAAAGTAAAATCATAAACCCTATAATGGATATATTCCATCTAAACAAGGGGGTTGTGAATGGCAATAGCAACAATATAGCTGCAAGTGCTGCAATGGAAAACCCAACCATGTCAGATATTATTTTATGGGTCAGCATATGAATAAAGTCTGCACCTAATACAATTCTGACCATTTGTTCTTTTTTACTATATACCGTGTCATAATAGGTAAGAAGCAGCATGGTTATAGTCAACATAAGCCAAGTAGCAGCTACAACTTTCTCTGATACTCCCTGTGTGGGATAATTCCTAAAGTTACCGGAATACTTCACCATTCCCGGAAACAGCATTGTATAAAGGTCTTCAGATGATTGACCAATATACCAGCAATTTTGCAGTTCTTTCTCCGCTGCTTCCTCAAAGGGTTTAAATATAAATTTTGTTTTCCCAGAGAAAAAGGAGGCAATTGTTCCTTCCTCAATCCCCCAATCCTTCTTTAAGATTTTTTGTACTGTTTCATTTCCATACACTGTAATTTTACGAGAGAATGCACCACCATTCTCCTTACTTATTGTAAAAACCTCTGCATCATATTCTTTTGATTTTTTTTGAATTTCACTGCGCATTTCATATTCTGAGTCCCCAGTTTCTAAATAGTACCCAACTTGCACATAGCTATCCTGAAAATTTTCAAGGAAGAAAGTATAGCTTTCCCCAATAAACAAAAAACCTCCCAGAAAAAGAAAGAACGCAATGATTGTTTTCGCTTTTGTCATCTTATTTCTCCCATATTAATATTGAATTTTCTAATAAGGTATTCCTGCTATTTTCCTCACTAAATACTTTCATCGAATCAAAATCTGCATAATAAATTGCATCAACATTTTCTATGCTATCCAATGGAAATATAAAATTACGTTCATCACGAATTCCTTTACCATTAATCAAATTTCTAGTATGCGATTTTGCAATGGTTTCAGTATAATATAAGAAGATAACATTTCTTTCCTTACCACCTATTTCCATTGTAATTGGATGAGTTGCTGATATGGAGTAATAGCTTACCCCATAATAATGAGAAACAAGCATATTATCATCTTGAGTTTCAATTCTAATCAAGGATTCTGCATAAGGTACGACCCTATCGTAATGGAAAATAAAAGAGAAGGTTCCAAGCAGGATTAAACACGTAAGTATAATAGATAATCCTGAAATAATTATCTTTTTATTTCGCAACCTTTTTTTGAAACCCTTAATAATGTGAGCCTCCTTTTCAGCTGGGATATATATTTCCTGTTTCATTAGCTTAACTTCTTTTTTGCATTCCTCACAATGTTCCAAATGTTCCTCTACCATTTCCTTGGTATCGTCACTTACAACACCATCAACATAAAGAGGTAAAATATCTTTAATGATATTGCAATTAATCTCTTTCATTATTCATCCCCTCCATATACTCAATAACTTGCTTTCTTGCTCTGTGATAAGTTACCCTTGCCCATCCAGAACTTTTCCCAAAGATTTTCCCTATTTTTTCAAAGGGCAATTCGCCAAATACTCGAAGGGAAAATACCTCTTTATAGGGTTCTTCCATAGTGTGAAGAAACTGATGAATGATAAAGGCATCTTCTTCATTGGAAAGGTGTTCTGTTATGGTGACTCCCGTATCAGGCATATCATCAAGCGAATCATAGCCAATGTTCCCTTTGTTTTTTTTGTAATATGAAAAATAAGTATTTTTTGCAATGGTAAATAGCCAAGCCCGAATGTCTTTTGAACCATCGAAGCTATTAATAGACTTCAACACCTTGGAAAATGCTTCTTGTGCAACTTCCTCTGCTATATTTTCATCGCCAGATAAAGACCTAATATATAAAAATACCTCCCGGAAATATAAGTAATATATATCCTCGAAGTCCATGCCTCTTTCACTCCTTTCACTTATATAACTCCCAAAATCTAAATTCGTTACAATATATTTAAAAATGTTTTTATTCCATTACAAAAAAACTCACGCCCGTGTACATGATTTAGCATTAAGGAGTGCAAATATAAAAATTTTGTCTTGAATTTACCTCAAAAAAATAACGAAACCCCTTGAAATCAAGAGGTTTACAATGCTATTTATGTGTCCTGCTTCGTATTATTTGTTGCTATGTATCAAGTTCATAATAATATAGAATATTGTTTTCAGTATCATAGATTCCAACAGTAAAATTTGCCGAATTTCTAGAAAGCAATTTAGCATCATCACTATCCATGATTTCTCCCCCAAACCTGTCAACAAAGAACCAGTACCCTTTATCTATTTTGGGCATATTTACTTTTTCAGCCAAGCCATAAAACTGATATAAAGCTATTTCTGTATTTTTCGTAAGGGGCAATGGCTTCCAATTAGGGTTGTTTTTAATTTGTATTAGAATCTTTTCAGATTTTTCCTCTTCAAATTTAACTTTTGCCACTAAATCTCCATCTCCATGAAATCCACCATGAGTGTCCTCATACTCTACCCGTATGTTTTCGGGTATTTTTATACCTAAAGACTTTGAAATTCCCTTATTTATAGAGTGAGTGTTTATGCTAAATTTAAAAATAATAATTAAAATTATAAATAATAATATCCATTTAAAATACTTTTTCATCCATTTAACCTCCATTCTTTAAACTTTGACGTAATAGCTTTTGCTATCTCTTATTTAATTCTATTCAATGAATGCTATTACTATATTGGTCTTAGTCATCATCCATTGAGTACTTTATTGAATGATTTATAAAATCTTTCAATATATTGTCAAAATCTAGACTTCCCCATTTCCATTTTTCATCTTCTTGACTAATTGGATGTTTATCAGAAACAAGCAGTATCACATTTGCTTCTATTCCGTAATACTTGCTTACAGATAGCAAAGCAGATGACTCCATATCTACTGCCACACAACCCATTGTTCTCCAATAGTTTTCTTTATAGAATGTTTCTCTATAAACTGCATCAGTAGTAACAGTATTTAATTGATATGTTTTAAAGTACTGGCTAAAATAACTCGCCCCTTTTAATACCATACTTGCAGATTGATTTATAAACTGGATACTCTCATAATAGTGCAGAGATGTTCCTTCCTCACTTAAAATCATGTTCGGAATAATTACATCACCTACATTAACTTTGTCAGAAAATCCACCACACAAACCTATTAAGATAATGTCCTTAACTCCCAAAGCAACTAAAGTTTCTACAGTATCAGCAATAGCAGGAGAACCATATCCACCATGAACAAAGCATACATTAGGATGTCCTTCAATAGCTAGGCACTCACTTGTCCCAATAAATTTCGGAACTTTTTTAGTAATAACCTTTGCATTATAATTTTCTTTAAGATATTCCATTGCACACCCCATACAGAACACAACAGCTTTTGGTGGTAATTTTGTCATTTTCCCGCCCTTATGTGAACTATCAATATGCTTTTTAGCAGTGATTACTGGTTCACTTTTATCTTCATTGTGCATCCACATTAACATCACCCCCATTTTATCCTTCCAAACCAATATAAATAATATTTGCTTCATCATATCCTATACATATACATCAATTTTTTTCTCAATCTCCTTTATTTTATCAAATATATTAACTGATTCCTACCAAATTTTATTTAAAATAAAAAACAACCTGCTAGTCTAAAGTAAAAATGGGCCTAATTTACTTTAGACTAGTAGGTTTCATGGCAACAAGAGATTAAAAGCGAGCTTGCCTCCGAAGTGATTTTTCTGACCACTGGCGAGCGCCCAAAAGCGGCTGCAGTTCAGAAAGAAAGCGATGGTTCCGAATACTGGGCGAGCTGGATTATGGCCTATTATCAGCGGCATAGCGGCATGAGGTTCTCTGACATAGTTGAAAACGGTCTGACTGTGTCAAAGGTGCTATCCCTTTATATTCTGCACGAAGCTGACGAAAGTAAATTTGTAGAAACCGCCGATCAGCTCATCGCCCGAAATAAACAAACCCGGATGTCAAAACTTAGCTTGATTCGTAAGGCAAGAGGTTTTACACAACAGCAGCTTGCCGATCAGTCGGGCGTCAAACTGCGTATGATCCAGCTCTATGAACAACGACAAAACAATATTAATAAAGCACAGACCAATGTTGTTTTGAGTCTGTCCAAAGCTCTCGGCTGCGAGATTGAAGATATTTTGGAATGAAAAATAAGGATGTACCCATGGACTTCCTGCTGAACCATATATCATGTAGCTTTGTGGAAATGATATATGGTGGATACATAATGACATGAAGCATTCCCCGGAAGAACTTGAGCGGTATTTTTCAGCAGTTGTGGATCCAATACTTTGACGCTAAGGATGCCAATAACCATCTAAATGGTGTAGAAAGAAATGTTGAAAAATATCAAAATAAGGGTAAAATATACTTATGTTTTACATAGTGAGGTATATAAAAATGAATAGTATAATAAGCAAACTAGAAACATATGTATTTTGGTATCCTTTTATCATGTCACTGTTTTGGATAGCTGGATCTATACTGTTTAATAAAAATCGAGAAAAACAGGTAGATATAGATTTTGACGAAATAGATTGGCCAATGGTTAGTATTTTAATTCCCTGTTACAATGAAGAGGAAACCATTGAAGAAACTATTTCTTATATGGAAAAGATAGCCTATACAAATAAAGAGATTATTGCAGTGAATGATGGTAGTAAAGATGGAACTTGGAAACTATTGCATAAGTTAGCAAAACAATATGACAATCTAAAAATTATAGATTGTAAAGAAAACTGCGGTAAGGCAAATGCTTTAAAACTAGCAACATTTGCATCAAAAGCTGAGTACTTAGTTTGTGTTGATTCTGATGCAGTGCTAGATTCATATGCAGTTCATTATTTAATCTATCATTTTTTATATAAGGGAGAAAGGTTGGGGGCTGTTACTGGTAACCCACGGATACGTAATAGAGATACATTGTTAGCCAAATTACAAATAGTCGAATATGCTTCAATTATTGGAGCAATTAAAAGGTCTCAACGGATTTGGGGCAAGATAATGACGGTTTCCGGTGTAGTTGTTGCCTATCGAAAGAAAGCATTAGTTGATGTAGGGTTGTGGGATCATGACATGATAACTGAGGATATTTCTGTTACTTGGAAATTGCAAGAAAGATTTTGGGATATTCGATATGAACCACGAGCCTTATGCTGGATGTTAGCGCCTGAAACTATTAGTGGTATTTGGAAACAAAGAATCCGCTGGGCACAAGGAGGACAAGAAGTAATATTACGGCATTGGAAAATCATACTAGATTGGCGTCATCGCCGTATTTGGCCAATTTATTATGAACAATGGGCAAGCCTATTTTGGTCCTATTCTTGGGTAATTGTAACAGTATATTATTTTATTACTGCTAAAACCATTCAAGAATTATTCATATGGTTTACTTTTTCATCTTTTGCATTAGTTTTTTTAAGTTTAATACAATTGTGGGCATCTCTAAGAATTGACAGCAAATATGATAATGTTATGCCATATTATTTATGGGCGGCTTGGTATCCAGTTGTGTATTGGGTATTAAATACAACCATTGTAATGTTTGCAATGCCAAAAGCCATTAAAAGTAGGAAAAGAGGAGGATATGCCACATGGACAAGTCCAGACAGAGGGCAGCGGAAAGAGAATTAAATCAATCCTTTATAATAAAATCAAAAAAATCATGGTGGCGTGAAATTATAGTTGGTATATTTTCATTTATAGTATGGTTTTACTGCCTGACAGTAGTATACTTTTTTATTGATGCTATATTTTCATTAAATAATGAATATCCAAGGCTATTTAAAGTAGTTTTTAAAATGGTCAACATTGATATTCGAAACTTTTTTAAGATTGGTGGAATATTGTTTGTTTTAATTTACTTGTTTCTTTCAATTTGGATATATTATAACAAGAAAAAATTTGGGAATTTAACTCGCAGAAAATACCCTGGAATTACATCAAAGGAAGATTTAATGGGATTGAATGCAATTGATGAGTGTACCTTTGAAAAATTGCAAAATGAAAAAGTTATAATATTAGAAACAAATCCAATTAAGGATGGAGAACATTAGCATGAAATTTACCATTGGAAAATTAATAAAAGTTTTAAGCATAGTGTTAATAATAATTATTATAACATTAGTTATTGTTGATAAATTAAGTATAGAAAAAAAACCAGCTATGGATTTTCCAGAACCACTAAAAAAAGACGGTTGTTTAGGCCTTACTTATCATCGTATACGTAGTGATAATACACTAACAAAGATAGTAGAGGGTTTAACTATCTCTGATGAGTTGAGGAATTATTCAGTTTATGAAAGTGAATTTGAAAAACATCTACAAGTTTTAATGGAAAATCATGCTACATTTGTTACACCAGAAGAATTAAGAGAATACCATAAGACAGGTAATTATCCAAAGAATTGTGTTTGGATATCGTTTGATGATGTAGACCAATCCGTCTATAAGAATGCTTTTCCTATATTAAAAAAATATCAAATCCCATTTACTCTATTTATAATAGCAGGGCACGTAGGCGATAGTGATTTTGACAATCTCACATTAGTCAATTGGAATGAAATACAGGAAATGATAGATAGTGGACTGGCAACAGTGGGCTCTCATACACATGATATGCATTATCTAGTAGATGATAAACCTGTATTTTTTGATCCTGAACGAAAATTAGACTTTTTAGATGATTTAATAAAAAGTAAAAGTACTATTGAAACTAATTTAAAAGGAGTGGAAGTAGCAGACTTTGCCTATCCCTATGGAGAAGGAAAAGATGAATTAGTCCCTATCATCAAGGAAGCAGGATTTTTATCTGCATATATTTTAGCGCCAAGAGTTATATCTGAAGAAAACGCATCATATTGGCAAAATAGAATTTTAGTAGATGACACTGTATTTCAAGGGACTGTTGTGCCATGGCTAAAATAGTAAGACAGGGGGACGTCGTTTCACTGAAAAAGCGGAATTTCTCCCCCCTAACATAAATTTTCTACTTTGCAATTTATTTCAAAACCGTAGCAGTAACACTGTCCTTTTGTTGCGGAACATAAGAAGAGTGCTAAATAACTCTACTTTAATCGTAACTATAGTCTTGAACTTTTAACTGTAAGCCTTTTGAAATTTGTTGATAGGGGACATACTCATAATAGATATTATTTTAATTTAACTTTTTGCTGTATAAATAATAAGTAGCCATATACACTAACGGAAGTATTGCAAGAAATGATACTATATTTATTACGGTAAAATTCACACTATTAGACACCTCACCAAATTCAATAAAATATCGACAAATCATTCCTAGCAACAAACTAATAAATGAAACACTATATGTTTTTATAACCTTGTCCTTACCAAGCAAAGCAACAAGCATTAATGGCACTATATACACTGCATTTACTAAGTGTAAAATTATATTTGTATAGCCTGCATATTGCGGAAATAGTGGGAAACCTGCACAACCAACGAATATTGCAATATAAGCTATAAAAATTGTCCAGGATAGTTTCTTGTTTTTATTTACCAACTTACTTAAATTGTTTATCTGTTCCATTTTACAAAACCTCCTATTATATAAATTATCTTCTCAACAAATTCCTAGTTTATCAGTATAACTATATAAATAATCACTAGCTTGTGGTTTCATATTATTATGTATTAATAAATTTTATTTTCATCTTATAAAAGCTTTCTTATGGATAGCAGCTAATGTTTTGCACTCAAGACATTCATGAGCCTTAGCTAGGCCATAAGAAATTTTCAGATTGTTATACTTTCGCTATAATACCTATTAATGAGCAGACTATAATTAAAATATTTATACCCAATAACATTCAAATACCCCCATTTTTTTAACTTGGACATAATAGTTTTTGCTATTTCTTATTTAGTTCTATGAACTCTCTTTTTAAAATTCTCATCATAACAAAATCATAATACTTGTAGTTATAGTAGTAGCCCTCTTCTTGAATACCTTCTTGCTTAAAACCAACCTTCTTATAAAAACTCAAAGCGTTATCATTGAAACCGACTACTCCTATAGATATCCTATTAAAATTTAGATATCCAAAAGCATAATCCATCATAAGATTAATTGTCTCTGTTCCATAGCCTTTGTGCTGATCCTCTTTATCTGGGAGTATGATTGTTAAATCCGTTGTTGCCCAAGCAGGGAACATCCTTAAGAGGCCTGTTTCACCAATCACTTTGTTATCTGACTTTTTAACAACAGCAAACCAAACGCTGCCCTTATCACTTCTTTCAATGATTTTTTCTGCTTCAAAAGAACTAGTAGGATCTACCGCCCCAATTTTTGACCTTGTATCAAAATCGTTATACCATTTGGTGAAAAAACCAATATCTTCTTTTATAAAAGGTCTAAGGTAAATGTTTTCAGACTCTAAAAATTTAGCTTTATAATCTATCTCTTTCATTATTGCATCTCCTAGGTTTTCCCCTCTAATAATAGTTTTTCCAGTCAAATTACCATCTCCATCTATTATATTGTGACACATTATGCTGATTTAATCATAGACCTTTTCCATCTTTTTAACTTTAAATAAGGCTCTTGAGGTAAAATACCTATAATAATAAAGCATATTGCTAATCCCTGTAAAAGGCCTAAAAATAAATTATCTTTGTTTCACATAATATAAATGATGTGCAATATTTAATATATCAACC
>DIRE01000051.1:0-12436 GCA_002426575.1 Clostridiaceae bacterium UBA5444
CATAAAAGCAATAAAAGATGTATTAGGGGATTTATCAAAACCAGATTTAGGGGTTTTATTCACAATTCCTCTCAGTTACACTGAAGGGATATGTTCTTAGAAGAGTTTTAGACATAAAGGGAGGAATTTTTTTTGTATGTATTATATTATTTAGCCGTAATTCTCATTGCAGGAATCATTATGGCAAGAGTTGTTTCATTATTTAAGCTACCTAATGTTACTGGATATCTTTTGGCGGGGCTTATCATTGGGCCTTCGTTTTTAAATATAGTATCAAGTAGTAATGTACCTGGCCTTTCAGTGGTATCTGAAGCAGCACTAGGTTTTATTGCATATAGCATAGGTAGCGAATTTGAATTTAATCATTTAAAGAAATTAGGTAAAGGAATACTATGGATTACGGTGCTTGAAGCTTTAGGGGCTGTTGCGGTAGTTGATATTGCTATGATATTTATATTTAAGCAGCCAATAGCATTTAGCATAGTAATTGGTGCAATTGCAGCAGCTACAGCACCAGCTTCAACAATTATGGTTATAAGGCAGTACAAAGCACAAGGACCTGTTGTAAGTACACTGCTTCCAGTTGTTGCAATGGATGATGCAGTAAGTATAATGGCATTTGGAATATCAATGGCTGTAGCTAAATCAATAACGGGTTATGGACAGGTTTCCATGGCAAAGGCTATATTTTCTCCATTTTTAGAAATAATATTGGCATTTTTAATTGGAATTATAATTGGGCTGGTACTTTCCTTTGTTTCAACTAAAACAAAAGGAGAGAGTGAACTTTTAACAGTTGTTATTTCAGCTTTATTTTTAGCAATTGGTATAGCTAAAGCACTCGATATCTCTTCACTTCTTGTATGCATGATGATTGGAGCTACTGTTGCTAATGTTGCTCCAAATAGTGATAGGGTTTTAACTGCTCCAGAAAAATTTACGCCTCCTATATTTATTGCTTTTTTTACAATAGCTGGGGCAGACTTAGACATATCTATTTTAAAAGATGTAGGAATTATAGGCGTAGGTTATATGGTATTTAGGATTATAGGAAAGGTATTAGGAGCATCTTTAGGTGCTTATATTGCTGACTCACCTAAAACTGTTAAAAAATATCTTGGGTTTACACTTATTCCCCAGGCAGGTGTTGCAATAGGACTTTCCATGATAGCACAAAACACTATGCCTACTTATGGTGTGCAGCTTAGGGCTATAATATTGTCAGCAACTGTGATCTATGAGCTGATAGGTCCTGTTATGACAAAGATTGCTCTTATGAAGGCAGGAGAGATAAATATAGCTGCTAAGTAAGCTGCTAAGTAAGATAAAAGTATGGCTTGTAGTTTAAAACTACAAGCCATACTTTTATCTAAGCACATATACATTAACGTACTTTACGCCCCATTTGCAGGCTTCACCATATGTATTGAAGTAAACATCTATTTTGTTTCCTTTTATGGCGGTCCCCGTATCTGCCGCTATAGCTAGGCCATAGCCTTCAACAAATAATCTTGTTCCATAGGGTATTACTTTAGGGTCAACGGCAATTGTGCTATAGCCTTCAGGGTTCCTTACGGCTTTTCTTCCTGAAGCTGTGTAGGTTTTCCCAACCCCATTAACAGCCCAATACGCTGTAGACTTTACTTTGAGAACTTTTCCATAGGCCATTGAGGATCCCCCTCTTGAAACAGGCACCACTGGCAAAGTTCCAAAAATGGTTATCTTATCTACAGGTTTTTTTGCAACTACTTCCTTTATAACCTTTCTTGCAACCTCAACTCCGTTTTCATAAACAACGGAAGTGGTTATTTGCTTTTCTCCCTTTTTACCTTCCTGAGCCACCTTTTTAGTGGTATTTGGAAGTGTGTTGTCCTTTTTAACAACCTCTTTATAGGCTATTGGAATAGATTCAGTAAAGTTTTTTGTTTCAACTCTAGTGACTGCTACCTCCATACCTTCACAAAGATTTGAATTAATGTCGGGTGTAACCTTATCTTTATCATTTAAAGCTATACCTTCCTCTTTAAGCAAAGAAGCAACATTATTCTCTGCAGACTGTACAGGAATGCTTTTACCATCTACGGCGATTTTCACATTCACAGCTTTTTTTATGGTTATGGTATCCTTATCCTTTATTTCAGAATCCACTTTGGGTTCAATTTTATCTTTTGGGGCTAAAGATATTTCATTATCTTCTAGCGCTGCTCCAACAGTGTCTTTATAAGTTACTATGTCCTTCCTTTTATCGTCAATTATTACTGTAATGGTTTTCCTTTTTAATTGTACATACGTTATTACTGAGATGGCTATTAGGATTACCATAATTGGAGCTATAAACTTTCTTAGTGTGAATCTTTTTAGGAAAGCCTTATAGTCGTTTATAGGTAATTCCTCCCTTCTATAATATATGCATGAATAATTTATACTTAAAATAAACTACTCATAAAACAAGTTTACTTTAAATATTATGGCAATATTTTCAAGTAAACTTATTTGATAAGGAAATCATACCTCCATATTTAGAATTTGTCAAATAAAATACAATAAATGGTATTTTATCTGTCTTAAAGGAACTCTTTTAATAACTCTTTTGCATATTCTAAATCTGTATCAGCCACTTGTATCTCAACGTCTAAAGCTGCTCTTCCTAGGTCTACTATGCTCTCACCTTTTACAAAGTATTTTATATCAGCCTCTTGGAAAACAGACTTAATAAAGGCAATCAATGCTTTGTCGTTTGTTTTCATCACTGTAACAAGATCAATATAATCAGAATCAATATTTGGCATATAATTCATCTCCTTTCAGTTAAAAAGGTTCTTTATCCCCATTTTTTATAATAAGTGATGGCTCAGGCATATATACCCTTGAAAGTGGAGGGACTGAGTGAGTAAGCCATACATTACCGCCTATTACAGAATCATGGCCAATTACAGTATCTCCACCAAGTATTGTTGCACCAGAGTATATCACCACGTTATCTTCAATATCAGGATGCCTTTTTATACCCTTTATAGGATTACCGTTTTCATCAAGGGAAAAACTTTTTGCCCCTAAAGTTACTCCCTGATATAATTTAACATGGTTTCCTATTGTGCAGGTTTCACCAACTACAACACTAGTTCCATGGTCAATGAAAAAGTAACTTCCTATATTTGCGCCTGGATGTATATCTATTCCAGTAGATTCATGTGCATATTCAGACATTATCCTTGGAATTACTGGTACATTATGCTCATAAAGTACATGAGCTATCCTATGTATGGTAATAGCAGTAATTGAAGGATAGCCTAAAAGTATTTCCTCTTTCGTAAGAGCTGCTGGATCTCCATCATAAGCAGCCTGTATATCCGTTTGAAGTATCTCCCTTATAAAGGGAAGCCTCTCTATAAGATCAATGGTTATTTTAGAGGCCTTATCCATGCATTCTGTACAATCTTGCTGTTCTTTATTCACCAATAAGCATCTATTTATAAGTACATTTTCAATTAAGTCATTTAACTCTAGAGTAGCAGTACGTATATTGTTGCCTATAAGTATATTCACCTTTGATTCATCAATTGGAAACTTCTCAAATACTCCAGGGAAAAGTGCTGAACGCAGATGATGAAGCACCCTATTTATACTTTCCTTGCCTGCAAAACCAATAGTTTTCTCATTAAAGAAAGTATTCCTATTTATATTTTCTATAGAATCTGCAATCTGAGGTATATTGCTGTTTAGCCAATTATTAAGCTCCATAATATCATCTCCAAAACTATACCTGTATTAATAGCAATATTAATAGCAATATTAATAGCTGTATTTATTGTTCTTTGTATTATTATATTTTAAATTATATCTTATATTATAGTATTTGTGGGAGAAAAGTTATAAAAAACAGGCTCCCTAAAGGGAAGCCATATCTGTATATATCATTGATGATTTATTGTTATATAAAAAAGTTTATAATATAGCATATCTCATTATCTGATATATTTATAAAATATCTTTTTTCTATGGTATCAATGCACATTTTCACGATACTATAGAGATTTTTGTTTTCAGATATAAAGTTATCTTTCTCAGGATACTCAATAGAAAAGTCCTCATCTTTCAGCCTGCTTATTAAAAAAGCAAGGTGAAGTATAAGCCCAATAAGCTTTTCATCAGATATTTCTATATTAAGTTTATTTTCCAGATTATTTATAAAGCTTATAACATCGTTGTAAAGACCTCTACTGTCTATATTAGATACGTTTTCTTGTATTACCATGGGCATCTTTTGCAATGTGGTTTTTACATCTATCATCTCTTGAAGTTCCCCTATGACTCTCATACTTAAAACATCATACATACTGTACTGCTTTATATCCATATCTATGGGGAAAGAGGATACAATAAATAGTATCTCTTTTTCTTTATTAATTTCTTCAAGCTTTTTTATAAAATAATTTTTGTCGAGACAGTCTAGAGGCATTATTTCAAAAATATTTTTATCGTATTTAAGGTTGTTCTTTAAAAAGCTTTTAAGCGCCATGGAGCAGCCTTCACCTGTTAGGCAGGCTGTCACTATTACAAACTTTTTATTTCCATTATCAGGTTCTTTAATTACCCTTTTTGTTTCAAAATATGAATTTACTAGCAGAACTTCGTTGTATATATCATCAAGAGAAACTCCTAGCAGGGCTTTTCTAGCTGCCTCAAGCACGTGAAGTGTTGAAACTAAAGATACAACCTTCATTCTTACATTGAACTCCCTTTCAATAGTTTCACCAAAGCTTGTAAGAGATCCCATATCAACTAATAGAAGGTATCCTGCAGAATTTAGATCTTTTGCAACTAATTCTCTAAGATTGTCTAGCACTACTTGTGGACTTACATCAAGGGGGGCATTTATGCCTATTACATAGTTCTCCCCCAAAAGATTGTTTGCCACGTCAGCCATGGATGTGGCAGTCGTATCGCCATGAATAATGAGTATAACCTTTACCTTATCTTTATTAGCACTTCTAAATTCTTCTTCTGGAAGTAGGAAAATAGTTAAATAGGCTATCTCATCATCGCTTATTGTTCCATGAACATACTTTTCAATTACGGATTTAGAATCCATAGCGACTTTAAACTCTTCAGGGTACAAACTTTCTATTTTATCAAGGCAAGGATTGACCATGGTGCTATTGCTGTGAACTCTTTTTATTAATGTATTGAGGTGAAGGGCTAAAGCCGTATACATATTGCTGGAAAACTCCCGCTTAAGTTCAGATGCCATGTAGGAGATAACATTATCAATAAAGTCTAATGTATCTTCAGGGATTATGCTCCTAAGATTTTTTTTGTTTACCTCTTCGGGTACACCGCCAATATTCTTATGGAAATATTTTATTATGTCTTTTTCTAGTATATTCTCTATAGCAATGTCTGATATGCCCTGAGCTTTCAGTCTATCTAATTTTTGATCAATTATTTTATATATGGTATCATCATCATTTTTGTCGTACTGATTTTGGTCATCTGCTAAAGGAGAAAACTTAAAAAACTCTATTTCATCTCCCATTAACTTATTCCATAACACCCTGTGTTCTTTTTCCTTATAAAGTCCTTCTCTTATATTAGAAGGTAGGTTTCCGCTAAAAATTCTTACATCCTGCTTTACATTGGTAAGGTATTCAGAATAGGCTTTAGCACATATTATTTGTATATCGCTTTTAAGTTGTCCAACGTTTCCTGGACAATCATAAGATAAGAATGCTCTCATAGTGTTTAATGAAACTGATATATCTTTATTTAATCTTAAGCTTTCCTTTTTGAAAAAACTTTTGATTAGGAAAAACCTTTCCTCTAGAGTTCTATCCCTTAATGGTGGAATGATTATCTCCATGGGTATCCTTCTTGTAAAGGTTTTAAGAAGGGCGGAATCAGGATCCTCTGTGGTGGCAGAAATAATTAAAACATCAGATTTTTTCATATCAGATCCGCCAAGGGGTCTAAAATATCCCTTGTCCAAAAATGTGAATAACATCTCTTGGCCTTCAGGGGGAAGTCTGTGAATTTCGTCTAGAAAAAGAACCCCTTTGTCAGCCTTTTCTATAAGCCCAATCTTATCCTCATCAGCTCCTGTATAAGCACCTTTTTTTACACCAAAAAGCTGAGATACAAGAAGCTGGGGATTATTATAGTAATCAGCACAGTTAAATACTATAAAAGGGGAATTTTCCCCTCTTACTCCTGTCTCTTTAGCGTATTCATACATTAAAGATGCAAACATGGATTTTCCGACTCCTGTTTCTCCTAATATTAACGTGGGCAGACCTCTTGGAGGGTAAAGTATGGCAGCCTTCATTTTATCTATGGAGGCTTTGAGGCTTATGTTGTCATTTACCATATCAGCAAGTTTGCTTATCTTTGGACTATTATCTGTAATAAAGAATAGCACTGGCCGGCTAGAGGATTTGTATACCTTACCCTCCTTCCAAAGAGTATTTAACTCGTGACTTACATTTGCTCTTGTCATTCCAAGTATGGAAGCTAGAGTTTGTGTGTCAACACCTTTAGGGTCATTAAGTTCCTTAAGCTTATTATAAATAATATCCTTATTAACCATAAAATCGCCCCTTACAAAATGTATTAAGGTAAATTATACACTATATGGGGAGTAAAGAATAGAGTTTAAACTATCTAAACACTATGCAAACATAGGATAAATAGGACTATTTACTTAAACACTAATAAAAATATTTTAAACACTAATATGTAGCGGTTGAGGGAAGCCATTTTAAGCGTTTGGCACGAAACTTGCTCTAATATAGGGCAAGTGGACACTTTAAATACTAATAAATTATTTGGGGGGAACTTAATGAATGAAATTGAATTAGCAATAATGAATATTATAATGAACGCAGGAGATGCAAAAACTCATGCATACAAGGCTCTTGAGCTAGTTAAAAATGGGGGGTATGAAGAAGCTGATGAGGAGATGGAGAAAGCTGGAGAAGCCTTAGATATAGCCCATAATGCTCAAACATCTCTGCTAAATAAAGAGGCAAATGGTGAAAAGCTTGATATGGGTATACTTTTTGTCCATTCTCAGGATCATTTGATGACGGCAATATCGGAGAAAAACTTAATAGAACAGATAATTGAACTTACTAAGAGAGTGAATGAAATAACTAAAAAATAATAAAGGAGTGGATTAAATGTTAAAAATTAGACTATTTTGTGCTGCAGGTATGTCAACTAGTGTACTGGTAAACAAAATGAAGAAGGCTGCTGAGGCAAGGAGCATGGAGGTTGATATTGATGCATTTTCAGAAAACTCTATGCAGAAAAATATAGAAGGGGTTGATGTAGTGCTTTTAGGGCCTCAGATAGGATATGCTCTTCCAAAGGCAAAGAAATTATGTGGCGAAAAGGGTATTCCAGTGGATATGATACCGATGATAGATTATGGAATGATGAATGGGGAAAAGGTTTTGGATCTTGCAATTAAGTTAGCCAAAAAGTAATATTGGAACCCTATTTGAATTTTAACAATGTTCATAGCTGGCAAGCTTATGTTTACACATATGATTAAAAACAAACAAGGTCCCAAGTGAATTATAACTAAAATATTTTTGATTTTCAAATAGAAATTACTAATAAATTAATATATTAGGAGGTCTAGCAATGTCAGAGAATATTGAGAAGAGAAGCTGGTCAGATAAGGTTACCCCAGTTATTATGAAATTTGTAAATACAAAGGCAGTAAGTGCCTTAAAGGATGGATTGCTTTATACTATGCCTCTAAGTTTAGTAGGATCATTGTTTTTACTCCTTGCTCAGATACCTTATGAACCCTTTAATAATTGGATGGCAGGAATATTTGGCCCTGAGTGGATACTTCCACTGCTTAAAATATACAACGGCTCCCTTGCTCTTATGGCTCTTGCAGGTGTTGCAGGTATTGCTTATAGTTATACGAAAAATGAAGGTTATGAACCTATGCCTGCAGCTATAATTGCTATAAGTACATTTGTAATGCTTATTCCAAACACTGTGACGGCAATTGGACTTGATAAACAAGAAATAAGCGTAGGCGGGGTCATCCCAATTGTTTGGGCTGGTGGACAAGGTATGATACTTTCCATAATCATAGGACTATTCGTAGGATATATGTACTCATTATTTTTGAGAAAAAAGATTACTATAAAGCTTCCTGAAGAGGTGCCTCAAGGAGTTGCAAATCAGTTTACTGCCCTTATACCTGCACTAGCTATATTTACCATAGCCCTTGCAATTAACATATTCTTCAAGGCTGCATTTCAGACTACTTTTGCAGAGTGGATATTTAAGGTTCTCCAGATACCTCTTCAAGGCGTTACAGACTCATTAGCTGGGGTATTAGTTATGGGTGCTTTAATACCATTCTTATGGTGGTTTGGTATACATGGTGCAATAATTGTTGCAAGCGTTCTAGATCCTATAGCAAGTGCTAATGCCCTCGCAAACCAAGCTATACTAGAAAGTGGCGCAGCGCTTACTATTGCAAATGGAGCACATATTGTTACAACTCAGTTTAGAGAACAATTCGTAACAATAACTGGATCAGGGCTTACAATTGGTCTTGTAATTGCAATGCTAATTGCAGCAAAATCTGAACAGTCAAAGGCATTGGGGAAACTTGCAATATGGCCTGGCCTATTTAATATAAATGAACCTATACTGTTTGGCTTTCCAATAGTTATGAACCCATTTATGTTTATACCATTTATACTTGTACCTACAGTTTCAGCTCTAGCATCATATTTTGCAATAAAGATTGGGTTTTTACATCCATTCACTGCAGTAAGTGTACCATGGACAACCCCTCCTATAATATCAGGATTTATACTCCAAGGGTGGAGAGGTGCTCTATGGCAGGTAATAATAATTGCTTGGTCAACCATTGCGTATTACCCATTCTTTAAGAAGCAAGATGCAATAAACCTTGAGATTGAGAAGAAGAATAAGCAGGCTGCTGCATAAGATACACAATATAATTTTGAGGAGAGATAAAATGGATAGTTTAAAATCAAAGAGGTTCCCTAAAGGATTTTTATGGGGAGGCGCTCTTGCAGCAAATCAGATAGAAGGGGCGTACCTTGAGGATAATAAGGGACTTTCAATAGCAGATATACTGCCTTGCAGTAATGATAGGTTTAAGAACATCTATGACCATGATTCAGTAGTAAAAGCAATTAATAATTTAGAAGGGTATTATCCATCCCATGAGGCAATTGATTTTTATCATAGGTATAAAGAGGACATAGCTCTATTCAATGAAATGGGGTTTAACTGCCTTAGAACATCTATAGCTTGGTCAAGGATTTTCCCTAATGGTGATGAAGAGGAGCCTAATGAGGAGGGGCTTAAATTCTATGATGGTTTATTTGATGAGCTTTTAAAGTATAATATAGAGCCCATAGTTACCATATCTCATTATGAGATGCCCTTAGGCTTAGTTGAAAAGTATGGCGGCTGGAGAGATAGAAGACTAGTTGATTTTTATGAAAGATATGCAAGGGTTATATTTGAAAGATATAAAGATAAGGTAAAGTATTGGATGACCTTCAATGAGATAAATATAATGCTAGTTGCACCTTTTATTGGCGGAGGAATTACAACCGAAGAAGGAGAAGATAAAGAAAGCATAGTATTTCAGGCAATACATCATCAATTTGTAGCAAGCAGCTTAGCTGTTAAGGCATGTCATGAGATTATACCTGATGCAAAGATAGGATGCATGATTGCAAAATCTGCTATATATCCATATACTTGTAACCCTGAGGATGTACTTTTAGCACAGCAAGGGGAAAGAGCCACTTTGTTCTTCTCAGATGTACAAGTTAGAGGGTATTACCCAAGCTATATTAAACGCTTCATTAAAGAAAATAATATAGTAATAAATATGGAAAATGGTGACGAGGATATTTTAAGGCAATATACTGTTGACTATATAGGGTTTAGCTACTACATGAGTACTGCAGTTAGCAAAGAGGAAAGTAAGGATAAATCCTCAGGGAACCTATTTAGTGGGGTTAAAAATCCTTATCTAAAATCCTCTGATTGGGGATGGCAAATTGACTCTAAAGGCCTTAGATATGTTTTAAACCAGCTGTATGACCGTTACCAAAAACCTTTGTTTATAGTTGAAAATGGCTTAGGGGCAGTAGATGTTGTTGAGGAAGGCAATGTTATAAATGATGATTATAGGGTTGACTATTTAAGAGACCATCTAACCGAAGCTAGAAAAGCAATTGAAGATGGAGTAGATCTAATGGGGTATACAAGCTGGGGGCCAATTGATCTTGTAAGCGCAGGTACGGGAGAAATGAAAAAGAGATATGGTTATATTTATGTAGACAAAGATAATCAAGGCAATGGAACGCTAAATAGAATTAGGAAAAAGAGCTTTTATTGGTACAAGGATATAATTGAGTCTAATGGAGAGAAGTTATAAAATACAAGTTCTATTGGTTCATATAACTATATGCTGTTTTGGGGGGAGCATCCCTTGCAGATAATTAGGTAAGCTGAAATGGAGGGGAAAAGAATGAAACAAGTAAAAGCAATTATGGCTGATGTAGATGGAACTCTTTTATGCAGTAAGGGATATGTGACAGAAAGAACAGTAAATGCCATCAAGAAAGCTAGAGAAAAGGGAATTCTTTTTGGCCTCGCAACAGGCAGGGATGCTGTATCCTGTAAAAAGTTATTGAAAGAGTGGGATATTGAAGGCTTGGTAGATTCTATTGTAGGAATGGGTGGCGGCGAAATTGATGACATATCCCTTGGAGTCAAGAAATCTAGTTATCCGCTTAGTGGGGAATTAATTTGGGAGATCATTAAGCATTATGAAGATATGGATTTAAATTTTTGCATCCCTAAAGATGGAACTTTGCTTGGATATAGGGATGATGATCATATAAGAATGCTTTCAAAAGCAGATAAGCTACCATATAAAGTAGTAGATTTTCATGAACTATTAAAAACCCCACATGGAAAGGTCATGATTATTTGCCAACCAGAATACATGGACAAGGTAATAGAACGCAGCAAGACATTTAGCAGCCAAAGCTATAAAAGCGCAAGTCTGAAAACAGCAAGCGTCCTTTATGAATATATGGATCCAAGAGTATCTAAAACAAATGGCCTTAAAGAGGCAATGGAGTTACATGGACTTACATTGAAGGATTTGATTGTTTTTGGAGATGCCGATAATGACGCTGATATGATAGAAAATGCGGGCATCGGTGTGGCTATGGCTAATGGAAGTGAGAATTCAAAATCGGTTGCTGATTTTGTTACTGCAGATAATGATAGTGATGGTATTGCCGTATTCTTAGAGAAAAGTGGAACAATATAAAAATAGTAATAAAATAGTTTGCATTTATATTTGCCTCAAGTATCTACCTTAATTTTACGGTGGATATTTGGGGCAATAATTATAAAAGATAAAAGTTTATTTTTTCAATTGATCAGAATCCTTCAAAAAAGATATGCTTACGTATGTCACCACATATTAAAGTGAAAAAGCTTGAATATTTAGGTTAGCATGCTATAATAAAAATAGAAATACTTTAAAGAGGGGAAAGTCAATATGGGCGAAGCTAAAAAAAAGGTGAGAATGAAGGATATAGCAGATAAACTAAATATATCTATAAATGCTGTTTCATTGGCTCTAAATAATAAACCGGGCATAAGTGAAAAAACGAGGCAGCAAGTATTAAAAACTGCAGTAGAGCTTAATTATTTTGATAGGCATACAGCTTTAGCTGATATAAATCATTTAGACAATATCTGCTTAATGATTGAGAAAAAGAATTTTAAAGATACAAGGTTTTATTCTAGGGTTATACTTGGAATAGAAAATGAAGCTAAAAATAATAATTATGACCTTCTTGTGAGCATTATTGATAAAGATGAGCATGAGGTTCCGTCAAGTATTGAACTTGGTAAAACTTCAGGAATTCTTATTGTAGGTTCTATTGATGACGAATTATTAGAGAGAATTTTATCATATGGGATACCTTTAGCTTTAGTAGATCATGCCAGCTTTTTAATTAATACGGATGCAATACTTACTGAAAATGTATCAGGAGAGTTTATGGCTACAAAGTATCTTATAGACTGTGGTCATAAGGAAATAGGTTTTTTTGGCGATAAGGATTTTACACTGAGTTTTAATGAAAGATGGATTGGATTTAATGAATCAATGAAAAGGGCTAATATACCAATTAATTTAGATTATTGCATAACAGATTTAGTTGAAGATTACGTTCTTAAAAATGATTTTAAAACTGTCGCTAATATAATAAGGAGTATGGATAAGCTTCCTACGGCTTGGGTTTGTGCCAATGACAGTGCAGCGGTAATATTGATAAGTGCTTTAAGGGAATTGAATATAAAAGTGCCTGATGATATTTCTGTTATAGGGTTT
>DIRE01000051.1:12596-15422 GCA_002426575.1 Clostridiaceae bacterium UBA5444
TATTTCTGTTATAGGGTTTGATGACATTGATTTGTGTAAAATAACTTCTCCTAATCTAACTACTATGAGAATAGATAAAAAGCTTATGGGTGCAAAGGCCGTAAAAAATCTGTTGTGGCGTATGGAGAACATGGATCAGCCTAATCAGCATGTTAAACTATCAGTAAATCTAGTAGAAAGGGAATCAGTTAAAAAAGTTATTTAATAACTTTAGTTAGACAATTTTAAAAGCCAAATTGCCAGTGATGGGTAGGTATAACTGTGTAGCAGTATTTATCCAAATTATATGCATAGAATCTCCCGCAAAAAGAAATACTCATTCTAAAATTGAACTATGCAATTTTCAAATAGCTGTAAATTTCTTTTATGGGAACATGTTCCTTAGCCTTTGAGTACACAAATAAAACTAATTTCTTAACCCGCAGGTTATTTTGATATCGTATTGTTTCACCAATGTTTCTTAACATTAATAAGAATATGGCAATTACTGAGATCTAGTTGCGGTTTTCTGTTCCATTACTACATAAATCTTAAAACAGGAGGTAGTTTAAATGATTTGGGAAGATGTAAGAAAGACTTATCCGGAGCAATGGGTACTCATAGAAGTAATAAATGCCATGACTGAGGGAGATGAACAAATGGATGTTATCGGCAGTTTTGCAGATGATGGTGATCGTGCTTTTAAAAGATATAGTGAACTGCACAAACTCCACAAAGAAAGGGAGTACTATATCTACAATACTTCTCATGACACCCTGGATATTGGAGTAAAAAAATGGCTTATACCGAATAAAGAAATTTTCATAAATAAATTAGTGAAAATTAGAGATGCCGACGTAATTTTAATTTCTATAACTTCAGAAGAAAATAGAAATGTGCTATGGACAATGTACCAACCTCTTCAATGTATAGAAGATGAAATTGATGCTGATAAAAAAGAAAATCCCATTACGAATCGATATGAAAAAATAAATGCTATTCGTAGAAGCCATAGTTTCAAACGTTATCAAATATCTGAAATAACCATTCAACAGCAAAAGATGACATTTACATCTTCAGAAACAAGTCCTATAAATGATAATAATTATAAAGGATATATGAGACTACAACATTTTATAGAAAATGGTTTGGATATAGCATGCTGGGATGATGTAAATTTATCAGATTTAGTTATAGTAGCTTACATCCAAAAAAGCACTGATGAATTTCCTCAAATTGATTTAGCAAAGGAATTAGAAATAACCTTGAAAGTTAGCAAAGAATTCAATGAGGTATTAATAAAACAACCAATGCTTTTAGAATTTGGTGAAAAACAAAAGGGAATAAGGTATTCATTTTATGATTTTATTAATAAAAAAGACCGGTTCTTCTATATTGATAAACTAAATCACTATGATATTTGGGAGGAAGTAAAAAAATCTTTTAAAGATGAATCTCTGCAAGGTTTTACAGAAGAAAGTAGAGATCAGTTTGAAAAACAATATATGACTAACCTTGAATTAATCTGCCCTAATGGAATGGATCTAGCCATGATTGAATATGAAACAGAAGATGGCCTGCAACTTAATTTTTATGCTAAAGAGTATTTGGATGCAAGGCCAGCATATGGAAATTCATCTGGTTTCATACTTTTTAAACCCGATAAAAAGTTGGGGATTAATGGATATGAAAGCCGCTTCTGTATGCTAAATTCTATAGAAAAGACTTTTTATGGCAGTATTAGCGTTGAATTGTTCTCTTGGTATCAGGACTTACCTGAAGAAATAATTAAGATTTAATTTAATAGACCACTCCCACCCGACTGATATGTATGTAAAATTGCAGCAAAACATGATTTATTCTATTCCTGCTGTTTTTCCGAACTACTCATTATGTAGTAATATTACTTATGGGGAAATGGATATTATCCTGACAAGTTGCTCCCATTACCCTATAAAGTATTATGTGGTATTCTTCCATCGTTATATTGTTTCTGATAATCCTCTTTCAGTTCTTCCATAATTGTTTTTTGGAATTTCGTAACACATTTGTCGGCATAAAATTTTCTGATAGAATTAAATGATCTTGTACAATATGATTTCAATGTCCCTTCTGAAAGTCCAAATGCTTCTAATTGATGCATTGCTTCTTGAATTAAATCACCCATATCGTTGCTCATAAAGAACCCTCCTATAAATAGATTTGACTAAGTATGTATACATAATATTAAAAAGACTATATTTTAGGCAAAAATACAGTAAATAGCAATAAATAGATTTAAAAATAAAGCTAAAATAGTGTTAAATTAAAGTATATCGTATTGAAAATTCAATATTTATATTATATAATTAATTTATAAATAATAGTTAATATAAATTTAATTTTAAAGGAGGAATAAATTTTATACTGAAGTTGTTAAACTTATTGAATTTATGTTTCTAAAGTGCTTAAGTAAATATTAGTTAAGTGGGGGAGGTATTATTAATGAAGAAAATGCTTACCGGTGTATTGTCTTTAATACTTGTTGCTTCAATTTTATTATCAGGATGCTCTAATGGCAAAACAGGTGCTGACAATAAAAAAAGTGAAAAAAAGGAAAAAGCTACAATACGTCTTGCTACATGGGCAGGAGCAGATGAGGCAAAAGAACTTCAAAAAATAATAGATAAACTAAATGAAAGTTCAGAGCTATATAAAATTGAACAGGATTCAAATCCTGCAGATTATGACACGAGAATAACAACGCAATTATCAGGTAATGGTGGACTAGATATATTCTGGGTTAGTGCACAAAGAGCATCACAGCTTGCAGCAAAGGGAGCTATGCTTGATATAACAGATAAATTA
>DIRE01000051.1:15567-32239 GCA_002426575.1 Clostridiaceae bacterium UBA5444
TTGCAGCAAAGGGAGCTATGCTTGATATAACAGATAAATTATCTTCATCAGATCATCCTGCTGCAGATGTATCCGACTATTTTGAAGCATCACTGCAGCCGTTTAAAAAAGATGATAAATTATATGGATTACCATGGCTTGAACAACCTATTGTTCTCTATATAAATGAAGACTTATTTAAAAAAGCAGGAGTTCCTATTCCAGATGACAGCTGGAATTGGGATAAATTTATGGATGCAGCTAAAAAGCTTACAATAGATGGCAATGGAAAGAATGCTGCAGAGAGCGGATTTAATGCAGAAAGCGCTAAACAATGGGGATTTACTGTAAATGGCTGGCCACCAGCACAGATGTTTGTATGGCAAAATGGCGGCGATGTCATTGCTCCTGATTTTAGTACTTCGCCTATAGATTCTCCAGAGGCTATGGAAGCTTTTAAATTCTATGCTGATTTAATAAATGGACCAGTAGTACCAAAGCAGCAAATTATAAGAGATCGTGGGTTTGACACAATGTTTAAAGACCAGCAAGTTGCAATGTTTATGGGAGGAGCTGCAGATAATCTTGAGAATCAGGTTAAATTCAAATGTAAAGTATGCGAAGTACCAGCAGGTCCATCAGGACAGAAGGCAACTTTTGGAGATGTTCTTGGAATGGGTATAAATGCAAAGACAAAAAATCCTGATGCAGCTTTTGCAGCATTACTTGACTTAACTGATGCTATTCATCATTGGAAGGTTATGCCACCACGTAAGTCTCTAGCAACTATGGATGAAATGAATAAATTACATCCGGAAAGAAGTGAGTCAATGCAAGCTATTATTAACTCACTAGAATATGCAAAACTATATAGATACTACGAAAACTATCCTGATTGGGATAATATATTCTGGACTCAACTTATGGATCCTATTGTAAACAATCATGGAGATCCTGAAAAGCTTATACCAGTTGTAAAACCACAATTAGACGAAAAATTAGTTAGAAAATAGACGAAAGTCTATTAATATAAAAGAGGCTTAAATGCCTCTTTTATATTAATAGATGATTAAAGAAAAGGAGATAGATCTATGGAACGGTTTGCGGGAACTTTTGGGCGTTGGCTTATGACCCCGGTAATACTTGTATTAATAGCTATTGGTTTATATTACTTTCTAAGACATATTGGATGGAAACATCGGCAAGCCATGGGGTTTTCACTGATTTCTCCATGGGTCATAGGCTTTTTAATTTTTACAGCATTTCCACTTGTATATTCTTTGTTTTTAAGTTTTACAGACTATAATTTATTTAATAAACCTAATTGGGTTGGACTAAGCAATTATAAATGGCTATTTACAAAAGATATAGAATTTTGGAAATCAGTAAAACTGACCCTTTCTTATGCGGCCATAACTTTACCAATAGGTGTAATAGGGTCACTTTTGGTGGCAATGTTATTAAATAAAAAAATAAAGGGAGTAGGAATTTTTAGAACTATATATTACCTTCCTGCAGTATTGCCTGAAGTAGCAGTAGCACTTCTTTGGAGATTGTTTTTTAACAGTGAATCTGGACTTTTAAATTATATGCTGCAGCCTATATTAAAATTGTTTAACCTAGGTAAACCAGATTGGTTTGGCGATGCAAGATTTGTTCTGCCTGCCTTTGCCATAATGAGTATATGGGGAATATTCGGAACCAATACAGTAGTATTTTTGGCAGCACTTCAAGGAGTACCTAGAAGCTTATATGAAGTGGCTGACCTAGATGGCGCTAGTGCATTTAAGAAGTTTTGGAATATTACAGTTCCACAGATTTCGCCTATAATATTACTTCAGATTATTATGGGAATGATTGGAGCCCTTCAGGTATTTACTGTTGCAATGTTTGTCCGTCCTACATCAGCTGCAGGGAAGTTCCTAAATCAGCTTATATATGAAAGAGGATTTACTCAACTTCATATGGGCGAGGCCTCAGCTATTGCATGGGTACTGTTTATTATAATTTTAGCACTTTCACTGCTTGTATTTAAAACTACGCCTGCATGGGTTTACTATGAATCAGAAGGCATGAATTAGGAGGGATATATATGAAAAATAGCAAAGGAAAAATGATTGGAAAGATTATAACCTATATCATAGTTATAGGATTGGCAATTATAATACTAATTCCATTCTTCTGGATGATATCTACTGCGCTTAAATCTGATGCTGACATTTTTGCATGGCCTCCAGAGTGGATTCCGAGGCCGCCACAGTGGCATAATTTCGCAGATGCATGGAATGCAATGCCATTTTCAAAATATCTTTCTAATACATTATTTATTGTAATATTAGGAATGACAGGTGAAATGATAAGTGAGACCCTGGTGGCATATGGATTTGCAAGGTTTGACTTTCCAGGAAAGAATGTTATATTTTTTATACTTTTAAGTACCATGATGCTGCCTTTTCACGTAACACTTATTCCTACATTTGTTATATGGAATAAGCTTGGATTAGTTAATAATTTTGATCCATTAGTACTTAGATCATGGACTGCATGGGGACCTTTTTATATATTTTTGCTTCGCCAATTCTTTATGGGAATTCCTATAGAACTAGATGAAGCGGCTGAAATAGATGGAGCATCGCCTCTCCAGACATTTTATCATATTTTACTTCCACAAATAAAACCAGCTTTATTGGCAATAGGCGTATTTACATTTAAAGGATATTGGAATGACTTTTTAGGACCAATGATATATCTTGGTGATGCTGAAAAATATACAATGAATATTGGTATGTATTTCTTTATGGGCGGTCCTAATGAACCTCCAAAGTGGAATTACCTTATGGCAATGTCTACAATAATTGCATTACCAATTATAATACTTTTCTTTGCAGCACAGAAGTATTTTATAGAGGGCGTAACCTTTTCTGGCCTTAAGGAATAAGGAGGGGAAAAAATGAAGGCTAAATCATGTAAAGAATTACTAGATGCATATGAGTTAAAACCAAGAATAAAAAAAAGCAAGAAACTTATATTTACTGGAGTTGGTGGGAAGGATGTTTACAATATAACAGCCCCTTTTGGGGATGATGGCAGTTTGGTAATAGCCGGCAGAGTTGAAGATAGGAATAGTGAAAACTCCAAGGTGAAGTTTTTTGTGGACAATAATGGGGTTTTAAGCCCCAAGAAAGGTGCAAGAGAGTTTGAACTTCAAGACCCTTTCGTTACAAAAATTAATGGGGAGCTTATATTTGGCGGTGTATATATATATCCACATCCTGAGATTGAAGGAAGCCTTGGATATAAAACTGTTTTTTATAGGGGCAACACAATAGAAACCTTAGAGAAATTTGCTGAAGGCCCTGAAATGATGAAAGATATAAGGCTTGCCAAACTACCTAATGGGGAAATACTTGTATTAACAAGGCCTCAAGGAGAGGTTGGCGGAAGAGGCAAAATAGGGTTTATTAAAATAAAATCTATTGATAATTTAAATGCAGATACAATAAATTCAGCTAAAATAATTGAAAATCAATTTGTTAATGAAGAATGGGGGGGAAGTAATGAAATTCACATACTAAATGACACTCTAGTTGGAGTTTTAGGTCACATTGCGTCATTTGATGAGTATGGGAATAGGCATTATTACCCAATGGCATATTCTTTTAATATAGATACTAATGAGGCTAGTGAAATCAAAATCATAGCTAAAAGAGGAGATTTACCTTCTGGCTCTGCTAAGAGGTCAGATCTTGCTGATGTGCTGTTTAGCGGAGGAATAATAAGAGAAAACAACGGAGAGGCTGAACTTTACGTGGGCGTCAGCGATGCAGAAGCACATAAAATATTAATTGAAGATCCGTTTACTGAGTATGTAAAATAAACAACTAGGAGGGGCACATGTTTAAACTTGAAAGATTAAGCGATAAGCCAATATTATCGCCTATAAAGGATCATAATTGGGAAAAAGCAGCTGTATTTAATACGGCCGCATTATATGAAAATGGACTTATCCACCTTTTTTATAGGGCTTCAGATAATAGTTTTGTTTTAGATGGTGAAAAGCCTATGGAAAAAAACAAATTTGTATCATCTATAGGTCATGCTGTAAGCAAAGATGGTATAAAATTTACACGTTCTTGCTCACCTATTATTATTGGAGAAACAGAGCAGGAAAAGTGGGGAGTTGAAGACCCTAGAATAACTAAAATAGATGATACCTATTATATGATGTATACAGGCTTTGGAGGACGAGAATGGGAAGACTTTAAAATTTGCATGGTATATTCAAAAGACCTTAAAAATTGGGAAGGTCATGATATTGTTTTTGATGAGTCAAACAAAGATGCGGCTTTTCTTCCTGAAAAGATAGATGGAAACTTTGTTGTATTCCATAGAAGGGTTCCAAACATATGGGTAAGTTATTCAAAAGACTTAAAATCATGGCCTGTTCATAAAACAATAATGGCACCGATTGAAGGCACATGGGATAGCAAAAAGATAGGTATTGCAGGCCCCCCCATAAAGAGAGAAGATGGATGGCTTCTTATATATCATGGAGTTGATGAAAATAATGTTTATAGATTGGGTGCCGCGCTTTTAGATATTAATGACCCATCAAAAGTAATTGCAAGGCAAAAAGAACCCATACTTGAACCAGAGCTTGAATGGGAAAAAGTAGGCAATGTACCCAATGTTGTTTTTAGTTGTGGTGCTGTGGAATTTCAGGACAAGTATTATGTTTATTATGGAGCTGCAGACACATGTATAGGGGTAGCCACTATTGATAAGAATAAAGTAATATTTTAAAGCAAGGATATGTTGATTTACTGTAGCAGCGACTTAAATGCCTATTTTTATCAGCTTTACTTATTTTAAAAAAATAGGCATTTTGGAGCAGCGGAAGTCAATCAACATATCCTGTTTAGAAATCAACAGTTACTTAAAACATAGCCAATAACATGGTAAATAGTTAAAAAGGAAAAAGTATTATTTAATTGATAGTACTTTTTCCTTTTTTATTTAACTAATCAGAATCTTTCAAAAAAGATGCGTTTTCGTGTTGACACTAACACTTTATGATACTATAATAATTATATAACAATGAAACGGGTTTCAAAGACAAATCAAACACCTAAAATTAAACATTGACTGATGGTGGAGGGAAAAAAATTATGGAAAAAAGAAATGTAACTGTTTATGATATAGCAAAGGAAGCAAATGTTTCTCCTGCCACTGTTTCGAGGGTATTAACGGGGAATGCACGTGTAAGTGAAGAAAAGAGAAAAAGTGTTGAAGAAATAATAGAAAAATACAATTTTCAGCCTAATGCAATAGCACGAAGCCTTTTTAAAAAGCAAACGAAAATTATAGGGTTTGTCTTACCTGATATAACGAATCCGTTTTTCTCAACAGTTTACCTTGGAATAGAAAAGTATGCAGTAAATGCTGGCTATACAATGATGCTGTGTGACTCTATGAGCAGCCATGAATTAGAATTTACTCACCTTAGGACTTTAGCTGAAAAGCAGGTGGATGCTATAGTTTTTATGGGTGGCAGGGTAAATGAAGTAAAGACAAATCCCAAATATGCTGATGAGATGAATCAAATTTTAGCAAGAACACCTATAGTAATAGTTAATGGTAAGATGACTGGTGTAGATTGCTATAAAATTGTTACAGATGAGGAAAAAGGAATAGCCCAACTAGTAGACTATTTAGTGTCCTTAGGGCATAGAGAAATAGGAATACTTGGTGGAACGTCTAATGTTACAGCTACAAAAATTAAGCATGAAGCATTTGCTAAAGCACTTTCGAAACATAAAATAGAGGTAAATAAACGTTGGATTATAACTAAAGGCTTTTCTATGGAAAGTGGTTATGAATGTATGAGGAGATTACTTATGATGAAGGAAAGGCCAACAGCGGTACTTACAATAAGTGATTTTGTTGCCATAGGAGCTATAAGAGCAGCTAAAGAAGCAGGACTTAGGGTCCCTCAAGACATTTCAATAACAGGATTTGATGGAACATATATATCCGAAATTATAGATCCGCATCTAACCACGGTAAGCCAGAATTATAATGCCATAGGCAAAGCCATAATTGAAACCATTGATGAAATTGTAGATGGCAAAATGCCTCAAAAGGAGAAGATTATTGATACAAGCCTTATAGTAAGGGATTCATGTTGTGAAAGAACTACTTAGAAAGTATTTTTTTTAAAACAATTGTTGAAAGCGGTTTCTTGATCTAATGGGCGAACGCTTGAATGAATGATGAAGCTTACAGGAGGTACAAAAATATAATGCCTTATAAAACATAATTTAAAATATGGCTGTAAAGATGTTAAGGACAAGTTTTAAAAGTTATGAATAACAATTAAAACTTTAATGAAAGGGGAATATTGATGAAGGCTAAGGCTAAAAAGAAAGATGGGTTTTTACATGAGCTATCTAAGAACAAAACTTTGTTCTTAATGATACTTCCAGTGCTAGTATATTTTTTCGTATTTTCCTATTTGCCAATGGTTGGTGTGTATTATGCTTTTACTAATTTTAACTTTAAGGATGGACTGTTTGGAAGCCCATTTGTAGGACTTAAAAATTTTGAATTTTTATTTAGGGGCGGAAAAGATGCCATAATATGGTCCTTAACTAAAAATACTGTACTTTATAACCTGGCATTTATATTAATCGGGAATGTACTTCAAATTTTAGTAGCAATAATATTAAGTGAGTTAACTAGTAAAATATTTAAAAAAGTATCACAGTCTATTATGTTTTTACCGTACTTTATATCCTACGTTATTATAGGTGTATTTATTTACAACATATTCAATTACGAGGTTGGTTTAGCAAATGGAATGCTAAAGAGCCTAGGGAAGACACCAGTTGACTTCTATGGTAAGCCTGAAGTATGGAAGTATATAATAGTTTCAGCTAACCTATGGAAGAATCTCGGGTATGGTGTTGTAATATACTTGGCGGCAATAACAAGCATAGACAAATCAGTTTACGAGGCCGCTGATATTGATGGCGCAAATATATGGAAAAGAATAAGATATATTACTTTGCCTCTTTTAAAACCAACATTTGTATTATTGTTGTTATTTAGCTTAGGGGGAATATTAAAAGGACAGTTTGACTTGTTCTATCAGATAGTAGGAAGAAATGGTAATCTGTATGCTGCAACAGATATAATAGATACTTATGTATACCGTACACTAACTATAAACTTTGATGTAGGGCTTGGAACTGCAGCAGGATTGTATCAGTCTTTCTTTGGAATGATGATTGTGCTTACAGTAAACTTCATTGTGAAGAAAATTGATCCAGATTATGCTTTATTCTAAAAGGGGTGTTTATTATATGAAAATAAAGCAACCAGTAGCAACTAAGGTTTTTAATATAATAGGATATGTGTTAATAACTATAATTACAATATTTTGTCTGCTGCCATTTATTATGGTTGTATCAGGTTCATTAACTAATGAGGAATATATTATTATGCATGGATACAGCTTATGGCCTAAGGACTTTTCGACACAGGCTTACAAAACAATATTTACGTATCCAAAACAGATATTAACAGCTTATGGGGTAACTATAATGGTTACTATTATAGGAACTGCCTTAGGATTATTCCTAATATCCATGGGTGCATATGTGCTCAATAGAAAAGACTTTAAGTACAGAAATGGTATGTCATTTTATATATACTTTACCACGTTATTCGGTGGAGGACTTATTCCATGGTATATATTGATGACTAAGTATCTTCATTTAAAGGACACGTACCTTGTACTTATATTACCTTTATTGATGACTCCGTTTTTAATAATATTAATGAGGAACTTCTTTAAGTCAATCCCAGATTCAATTGTGGAATCTGCAAAGATAGATGGAGCTGGAGACTTTACAATATATGCAAAGTTAATAATGCCTCTTTCAAAGTCAGCTCTTGCTACAATAGGACTATTCCTTGCACTTGCATATTGGAACGATTGGTTTATATCTTCTATATATATAGATACTCCAAGTAAGTACACCTTGCAGTATTTGCTATACAAGATATTACAAGATGCAGAATTTTTGAAGTCAAATGCAGCATCTAATGTAACTAGCTCGATTCAAATACCTACAGAAACTCTTAAGCTAGCTACGGCTGTAGTTGCAACAGGGCCTGTTATATTGTTCTATCCGTTTGTACAGAAGTACTTTGTAGATGGGCTTATTGTTGGAGCAGTAAAGGGTTAATTCAAATTAGTTTACGGTTTGTGTTATATGTATATAGCCTTAAAGCTGAGCTTTCAAGGTTTATATAAACTAAAAACAGGGGGGATATTTAATGAAAAAGAGTATTAAAAGACTTGCTTGTTTAGCTGTAGCTGTTATGATGAGCTTTACTTTACTTGCCTGTGGCAAGACGGAAGAACCTAGTGGTGACGGTGGCAGCAAAGAACCATCTAAATTAGATAAGGTTCAACTAAATGTTTATGTTATGGGAGAATCACCTAAGGAAGACATAATGACAAAGTTTTATGAGGAACTTGATAAGCTTACATTAAGGGATATGAATGCAACTGTAAGATTTAAGTTCTCAACTTGGGCAGATTGGCAAAGTAAGTACAATTTAATGTTATCTTCAGGTGAAGATGTAGACCTTTGCTATTCAGCTGACTGGACGAACTACCCAACTTATGCTGCAAAGGATGCGTTTATGGCGTTAGACGATTTACTACCAAAATATGCACCAAATATAAATAAGGCAATTAAACCTGAAATATGGGATGGCGTAAAAGTAAAAGGAAAGATATATGGTGTACCTAACCAATATCCTGAATATGTTCAGCATGGTGTTAGTTACAGAGAAGACTTAAGGAAAAAATATAATTGCGCTGAAATTAAAGATGTAGATACACTCGGAAAATATATTGAAACTGTAATGGCTAATGAGCCAACCATGAAAAATGGAATTGTAGAACCACAAGCTATGCAAAAATTCTTTGTTGCTACAACTAAGTATCAATATGTTGATTCTCAGGATCCATATGGAATGTGTAAGGGATTAGTAGTTGATCCTAATGATTTAACAAATACAGTAGTATATTATGGGCTTCCAGAATATAAGGAAATGGCTAAGTTGATGAAGACTTGGGCTGACAAAGGTTTCTGGTCAAAGAGTGTACTTTCAACTAAGGAAGATAATGCTGTAACTTTTGAATCAGGAAAGAGCCCAGTTAGATTCGAGTCTCTTCCAATGAAGACTAAAGAGTCATCAGAGAAAATTAAACTAAAGCACCCAGATTGGGAAGTTGGATATTTTGCTTATAATGAGATGAATGGAATTATTTATCCGTGCAGAGCAAACCATAACGTAATGGCAGTACCTAGAGGTGCTAAGAATCCTGAAAGGGCTTTAATGTTCCTTGATAAACTCCAAAGCGACCAAGAGTACTTTGACCTTTGTACTTACGGTGTAAAGGGATTAAATTATAATCTAACTGATGATGGAAAGCTTGATTATTCAAAGATTGATAGAGAAAAGTGTAACTTTGATATTGCACCATGGGCGTGGAGAACTGAGGAGTTCTTTAGAAAAGGTGTAGACGACTGGAATAAATGGGAATCAACTGTAAGTGAGTTAAAAGGTAAAAGTAAGCAAGATCCACTCGATGGATTTGTATTTGATACTGCAAACGTGCAGGCAGAGGTAGCAGCTGTTGCACAGGTTGAAGAACAGTATGCAAGACCACTTGAGTCAGGCCTAGTTGGAAATGTAGATACTGCATATGACACATTAATGAAAAAGTTAAGGGACGCAGGAATTGATAAAGTTAAAGCTGAAGTTGATAAGCAATTAAAGGAATTTGTTGAGAATAAAAAATAATTAACTGATTGTAGATGAGGTTTAGGTTTAGACTTGAAAGTAATTCTAAATCTAAACCTTATAAAATTAATAGACATTAAACATTTGTTTAGTATTATGCTGCTGGAGGGTTATGATTATATGGATCAGAATATTACTTATGATAGAAAGAGCTTTTTTATAAATGGAGAAAGGGTTTTTATAAATAGTGCCTCCATACATTATTTTCGTATGCCAAAGGAAGAATGGAGAGAAACCCTCATAAAGGCAAAACTTTCAGGAATAAACTGTATAGATACGTACCTTGCATGGAATATACATGAACCTGAGGAAGGAAAGTGGGACTTTTCAGGAGATAAAGACTATGATGCCTTCCTAAAGCTTTGCAAAGAACTTGGACTATGGACTATTGTAAGGCCTGGGCCATTTATCTGTGCAGAGTGGGACTTTGGAGGATTTCCATATTGGCTTATAAATAAGGTTGGAATAAAGTTTAGAGATTATAATGAAGTATATTTAAAATATGTAGATCTATATTTTGATAAGGTTGTGCCTATAATTGCACAAAATCAAATTACCTCTGGTGGCTCTGTAATAATGGTTCAGGTTGAAAATGAATATGATAATCTGGTACCGAAATCAACACCAGAGAAAGAAATGTATTTAAATCATTTAAGAGATGGACTCATAAGTAGAGGAATAGATGTACAATTAATTTGCTGCAATGGATTTATAGATGGTACAGTATCATGCATAAACTTTTGGTCTGGGGCAGATAAGTATTCAAAAATGTTAAAAGAGAAGCAGCCTGATGCCCCTTTATTTAACACTGAATTTTGGACTGGATGGTTTGAAAACTGGGGGGCTAATAAAGCAACTCAAAAAACTCCTGAACTTTTGGAAAAAAGAACAATGGAGATGGTAAGGGCAGGATATAAGGGGATTAATCAGTATATGTTCTTTGGCGGTACAAACTTTGGAAGCTTTGGAGGCAGGACAGTAAATAATAGTGATATATATATGGTAACCTCTTATGATTATGATGCACCCCTAAATGAGTATTGCTGCATTACACCAAAGTATTATGTAACTAAAAGGGTAAACTATTTTATAAATACAGTAGCTAGGTTTTTAATAGAAGCAAAGGAAGTAGAAGGTAATATAAGGGCATCTAGTAACTGCATCGTGAGGGAGAGAATATATAAAGACGAAAAGATGTATTTTATAGAAAGCAAAAGCGATGAAAGGGAAACTAATACTTTTACTATAGAAGATGGAAGAAGCTTTGAGGCTACAGTTAAGCCTAATCAGATAGTTCCAGTAGTGGTAGACTATAGGCTTAACCCTGATATTGTAATGACATATAACTCATTTTTTTCATTCTATGAGGGCATAGACGGAGCTGATACCTTAGTAGTATATAGTGATAATGGGCAGCGTTCTAAGTTAAATCTTGTTTTTAATGAACCAGTAATATATAATGATGAACTTTCAATAGCTTATAAAATAGGTGAGGATCATAAGACTATAGAGTTTGACCTCTGCCATTTTAATGAATTACAAGAAGTAAATTTAAAGTATGCCCATAAGTTATTAAGGATAATTATTTTAAATACAGAAGGTATGGATAAGACATGGTTTATAAATAGCAATGACGATAAATACCTTGTAATAGGCTGCGATGAATTAGTATTAGATTCACAAAGCAAAATTAAATTGAAAGTAACTAAAGAAGATACACTAGTTAGAATTTATGGAACAAGAGGGAAAGACATTAATACTATAATTGATACTTCATCAAATGAAGTTAAAGTTAGTGGCGGGCAAGTACCTTTAAAGATGCTTGTAGATGGTGAATATAATGCACCTAAATTGCCTTCGTTAAAAGATTGGTATTTGTGCCCTGAAAGCGAAAGTCTGGATGCTTCAAATACTAAATGTGAAGCGCATCCTAAAGGCTTTGCTGAGTTTGGAAAGGATTATGGATACCTATTATATACTACAGAAATTAATAGTAATGAGGAAAGAGAAACAACTGTTGTAATACCAAACATTCAAGATACTGCAAGAGTATATTTAAATGGTGAAGAAGTAGAGCTGCTAAGGGATGTTGTTACTGCTTCATTAAAAATTAAATTAAATTTGGGAATTAACAAAGTTCAATTTTTGGTCCAAAATATGGGTAGATATAATTACTCACATTTTCTGGGCGAAGAAAAGGGAATTTTTGATACTATATATCTAGATGGTAAGTCTCAGGATATGAGACAAGGTTGGATGCTGCCAAATGGCAAAATAGTTAATCTAGATGAGGTCTTAGATGTGAAAGATAATACTATAATGGTCAAAAAATTTTACAATGATGGCTTTGACAGAGCTATGCTTACTGGCGCAATAAGCGAAAACATATGGATTAACGGAAAAAAGGTAGATATGGGTGATTATCAAGAGGGATGGCATTTCATATCTATAGACATATCACCATATTTGCATAAAGGCTTAAATAGAATTGAGATGAAATATTACAGGTCTGAGATGTGCAGGCTTGAATTGAGCCTTTATAATTCTAATAAGAATGTGGATAATTGGAGTATTGGTGAATTTGTAGATTATGATAGTGAAAAGCATTGGAAATTAGTTCAAAAGGAAAACATGAGTAAATATAGAAAGCATCCTACATGGTATAAATGTGCATTTAAGAGGCCTGAAGTACCAGAGAATATGAATTTAAAATTAAAGCTTAGAATGACTGGTATGGGAAAAGGGTTTATATTCCTAAATGGCATAAATGTAGGGAGGATGTGGCAGATAGGGCCTCAGGAAGATTATAAGCTTCCAATGCCATGGCTTAAGGATGAAAATGAACTAGTAATATTTGATGAGGAAGGCAGAAACCCTGATAAAGTAAGACTCCTATGGGAGGATAGTTCACGGGGAATATGGATATGAACTTGTAAAAAATGTAGTACTAAAATATTGAAGGTGGAGGTATAGAGTATGAAAGATGTATGCCCATTTGGAGAAAATGGAAATTGGTATAAAGGAAATTTGCATAGCCATTCTAATGTATCGGACGGTAAACTTAAGCCTGAGGAATCAGTTGACCTCTACAAAAGTAATGGATATTCCTTTCTTGCTTTCAGTGAGCATGAAGTGTTTACTAATTGGAGCAAATTTAATACAAAGGACTTTTTAATTATTCCTGCCATTGAAAGAGGAATATACCCTAGATCGTCAAAGTGTTTTCATATTCATGGAATTCAGGGGTCCAAGGCCTTTAGAGAAAACTCGAGCAAAAAATGCCTTGAGCATATGGATCGAACAATACCACCTGAATTTAAAGGTAAAGAAACTGTACAAACAGTAATAAATGAATTAAGAGATTCAGGCAATTTGGTTATGTTCAATCATCCAAACTGGTCATTTAATGAATTAGATGACTTTGTAGACTTAGAAGGATACTTTGCACTTGAAATATTTAATTATGGCTGTGAAGTTGAAGAAAGAAATGGCCTATCCACTGTTTATTGGGATTCGCTTCTTAGAAGAGGTAAAAGAGTATGGGGAATAGCTACAGATGATAATCATAATAGCAATAAATTTGGAGAAGCGAAACCTTCATGGGATTCCTTAGGAGGGTGGGTATGCCTAAAAAGCAAAGAGCTTACACAGGATGCTATAGCTGATGCACTTTTAGAAGGCAGATTCTATTCCTCATCAGGCCCTGAAATATATGATTACGGTGTAAAGAACGGCAAAGTATTTGTCAAATGTTCACCAGTTGAAAAGATTTACTTTATAACTGAATCACATGCAAACAGCAGAATGAATAGTGAGGGAAAGACTATTTCAAGTTCCACTTATGAGATTATAGGCAGAGAAAATTATATAAGGGTGGAATGTGTGGACAAGTATGGAAAGATAGCTTGGACTAACCCTATTTTTATAGAGTAAAAAGTATTTAGAGGAAGACGAGGGGAACATATGAAAAATACTGTAACGATTAATTCTAATGGGATAAGTATAGATGGAAAACCTCAAATAGTATTATGCAGTTCATTATTTTATTTTAGAATTCCAAGGTGTATGTGGCGTGATAGATTACAAAAGGTAAAAAAAGCAGGCTACAATTGCATTGATGTATATTTCCCATGGAACTTTCATGAACTTAGAGAAGGGGAGTGGGACTTTTCGGGCGAAAGGGAAGTAAGAGAATATTTAAAAATGGCTGCAGAAGAAAAGTTATGGATAGTGGCAAGGCCAGGCCCATATATATGTTCTGAATGGGACGGGGGATCTCTTCCAGCATACCTTTTTACAAAGGAAGGTATAAAGATAAGGGACTATAATCCCATTTATTTAAAATATGTAAGAGAGTGGTATAGCCGTATAATCCCTATTATATCTGAATTTCAATATGGAAATGGTGGAACTGTTATAGCTGTACAAGTAGAAAATGAACTGGATTTTTATGATTGTTCAAACGTGGATAAATATATGGCAAGCCTTAGGGATATGGCAATTGAATATGGCATTGATGTTCCAATTATAGCCTGTGCTGGTGAGGGAGATATAGTTAGGGCAGGAGGGACTGTAGATGGCATAGTACCAGCTCTAAATCTATACCCTAATATTGATGATTATGAATTTGAAGACAAACTGCAGCACTATTATAAAGAACTTAATAAATTAGGTTATCCTTTATGTGTTACTGAAACTCACAGGATGCACTTTGTATTAAGATACCTTTTATGCAGTGGTGTTAAGCTTCTAGGTCCGTATAATCAGGTAGGAGGAATGGACTTTGGGTTCACACCTGCAATTAATAATTGGGGAAAACCACTTTCATTTTTGACACATGATTATGGCTTTGGAGGCATGGTAACACCACATGGAAAGCTTACTGATGAGTATTATGAGGGAAGGCTTTTGAGTGGCTTTATAAATTCACTTGGAGAGACTTTAGCAGCAGCTAAGCCTGAGTTTGACCATGAATTTGAGGTCAAAGGTAATATGAAATTAGGCAAAGATGGTGTATCAGTATTAAGGCTTAAAGATGGAGGCTATGTCCTCGGAATAATAAATATGGATGATAAAGCTAGAGAAATGGAAATATACCGTGGTGGAAATAAAATTTCTAGTAATACATCCATAAAAGTGGATAAACAGCGGTGTCTTATGGCTTTGGTTGATTTACCTCTTAAACATTGGGGCATAGATGGCAGCATTAATTATAGCTCTGCGGAACTTTTCACAGTTAATAAGTATGATAGTGATGGTGGCAGTAATAGTGCCACAATGATGGTATTTTATACAGATTATGATGCTGAAATATCTTTAAAGTTTGGTGAAAGGGTATCCATTATTTGTGAGAATATGGATTACAGCTGCGGTAATGGGAATGCAGTATTCTGTTTTAAAGGCAGCAGCAGAGCAAAGGCTGTTATTACGTTAAAAGATGGTAGCAGACTGATACTTTCAGTATGTTCTAGGGAAGATGCGACTAAGGTTATGGATATAACCTCTAATGGGGATATTATTTTGGAAAGTGATGGACATGCTAAAATTGTAGATTGTAAATGTAAAGTACCAAAGATTGATTGGCAGTGGAATGTACTTGAGAAATCAGGACATAACATTGTCAGCTCAAAGATAGATTTAGATTCAAAACCAAAATATATGGAACAGGAAGGCTTCTATAGGGGCTTTGCATGGTATGGTGCTGAGGCATCTATAGATGCCACTGTGAAGGGGTATGTAATTCACAATGCCTCTGATATTATTTCGTTATATGTTGATGACAGGTATTTAGGTACAGCTATTCCTGGAGGGAATTGTTCTTTTATAAAAGAAAACAACCCTGTAGAAAAGGAAAGTATGGGCATTAAGCTGCGTACTGAAATTTGGGGCCATTGCAATTTTGATGATTCTAGATTACCTTCGCTGAGAATTGATTCTCTTAAAGGGATATCTGGAATGACCATAGTAACAAATATAAATAATCTAAATACAAATTGGAGATATTTTAAAGGTGCAGATACTGATTATTGCATAAAGCATGAAAACCCTGAGGACAGTCTAAGGCCAATAATCAATTTTGGTTCATTTAATAATCCTGAGCAGCCTCAGGCGGGATATTATAAAAAGAAGTTTACCGTATCTAAGGAAACTAATTCATGGGTTCTTAATTTAGAAAACTTAAAGTCTAGTGCAAAGGTGTATATAGATGGAAAGTTTATAAAGTCATTAAATGACTTAAACACTTATGTTGTAATTGATGAATATATAAATGCTGGGGAAACTCATGAATTGGCAATATATTTAGAGCAAAGATATACTGGTGAGTCTAAGGATATAAAAGTACTTTTATTAGAAGGCATAAAGCCATGTAAATGGTGGATAAAAGGTGCGGAAGAGAAGGAACTATGGCAAAGTGCTTTGGGGCAGCTCAGAAAAGGTGAAGGTATTAATGCTAATCCATTAATATTAAAAGGCGGCTCTATTGGATGGATAACAGGAAGCTTTGATGCTTTAGATGCTGACTGCAGTTATGCAATGAAGTTTAAAGGTAAAAACTCCAAGCTTACAGTGTTTGCTAATGGACACATGCTTGGACGAGTATGGCTTTATGAAAACAATACAGACTTTGTGCTGGCAGGAGGCAGAACGGATGTACTATATTTGCCTAACTGCTGGCTAAATGAGATGCAAAATGATGTTGCAATTTTGGCGGAAGCACTAAAGGCGGATGAAGATTCGGAGATTGGTGAAGTTGAGTTTGAGTGTGTATGAACATAAGTAGAGATAAGAAGTAAAAAGTAAAAAGTAA
>DIRE01000051.1:32419-60675 GCA_002426575.1 Clostridiaceae bacterium UBA5444
AAAAGTAAAAAGTAAAAGATAATAGGGAATAAGTAATGCTCCTTTTTGGCAATTATGGTGTTTAGGTTTTTGTCAGAGAGGAGCATTACTTTATTTTAATTTATAATTAGCTATTAATTTAATATATCTTTCATTGAATTGACTACATAATGTATGCCTTCGTAGCTAACCCAGAAGTTGGTTACAAAGCGCATTAGGCCATCCTCAACGGGATTTATTTTTATCCCTCTTTTGTAGAATTCATCAACTAGTTTGTAGGTATCATAATTAGTTTTGCTCATATCAAAGAAAACCATGTTTATATGAATATCATCTAAGTTTACTTTTATTCCTGGAATCTTTGCAAGTTCCTCTCCAAGAAGTAAGGCTTTTTTATGATCTTCTTCAAGGTTTGGAATCATCTCTTTAAGTGCAACAAGACCTGCAGCAGCAAGAAAACCTCCCTGCCTTAACCCTCCGCCCATAAGCTTTCTTTTCTTTCTTGCCTTTTCTATAAATTCCTTGCTCCCACAAACCATGGAACCTACAGGTGCACATAGGCCTTTTGATAGACAAAACATAACCGAATCGCAGCATTTTGTGATCTCTTTTGGATCTACTTTAAGATAAGATGCAGCATTGAAAAGCCTTGCCCCATCAAGATGAATAGGAACACCTTTATCTTTTGCAATTGCATGTATTTGTTCCATATTTGAAAGGGGGATAACCCTTCCATTTGAATGAGCATTTTCAATACATATAAGCCCTGTTTTAGGGAAATGTATATCATCTTCTCTTATTTTAGACAATATATCTTGAGGATTCATTTCACCATTTCTACTTTTTACAGACCGCAGCTGAACTCCTGCTATAACGGAGGATGCACCAACTTCATGCATTAATATATGACAATCATCTGAAAGAATGACCTCGCTGCCTCTTTGGCAGTGAGTGAAAAGGGAAAGCTGATTTCCAAATGTACCGCTTGGTACAAAGACGGAAGATTCCATTCCAGCTATATATGCCGCATACTCCTCAAGCTCCTTCATGGTTGGGTCATCTCCATACACATCATCACCAACACTAGCATTATACATTGCATCCCTCATATTCTGCGTTGGGACAGTTACTGTATCGCTTCTTAAATCAATAAAATTCATAATACCATCGCCTCACTTTCTAATTTTAATATACCAGTAAGCCATTATTTGGTAAAGTGTGAATACTAATATTGTAACAATTATTTTAAGATAGTATAATTTCATATAAGAGGAGATAGATTATATGAGAGTATTTGGGCAAAATAGTATTGGTTATGGGGTGGTCTTGTGGAGAAAATAGGGTTAGTACTTGAAGGGGGAGGTATGCGTGGGGTATATACATCGGGTGTTTTAGATTACCTTATGGAAAAGGATTTTTATTTACCTTATATAATTGGAGTCTCAGCGGGAGCTTGTAACGGTGTAGCCTATGTATCAAAGCAGATAGGCAGAAGCAAGGAATCAAGTATAGGATATATAGATGATCCAATGCTTATAAATTATAAAAATCTAATAGATAAAGGATATTTGATAAATATGGATCTATTATTCGATGAGATGCCAAATAAGCTAATACCCTTTGATTATGATGCTTTTTATAAATCTAATCAGGAATTTATAGTAGTTACAACAAATTGTAGAACAGGAAAGCCTGTATATTTTAGAAAAGAGGATTGCAGGGATATTATGATGGTCTGCAGGGCTTCAAGCAGCCTTCCCTTTATTGCTCCCATTATAGAAATAGATGGTGAACCAATGTTAGATGGGGGAATAACGGATTCAATTCCAGTTAGAAAATCAATAGAAGATGGTAATAATAAAAATGTTTTGGTATTGACAAGGCCTGCAGGTTATAGAAAGAAACCTTCTAAGATAAAGCAATTAGTTAAAATAAAATATGAAGAATATCCACATCTTCAAGAAGCCATGATCAATAGGTACAAAATGTATAATGATACATTAGATTATATAGATGAACTTGAGGAAAACGGGGATGTATTTGTTATTAGACCAAGCAGGTTAATTAAGATAAAAAGGATGGAAAAGGGCTGCCAAAAGCTAATCGAGCTTTACAATTTAGGGTATGAAGATGCCAAGGCTTTGTATAATAAAATGCTAAAGTGGGCTCAATAAAAGTAAAGGCTATAGCATGTTTTAATTGATAGAAACATACTATAGCCTGATTGTTTATTGTTCACAAATAGCATTCACTAAATTAATTGTTTTCTTTCATTAAAGAACCCCTTATAGGATAAATAGCATGCTATAAAGGAAGATATGGCTGTTGTAGATAGAAGCATAAATGTAACTACTATCTGATATTTGATGGCCTCAACTGGTGGAGTGCCAGCTAAAATTAATCCTGTCATCATACCAGGGAGGGATACTATCCCTAAGGTTTTTGCACCATCGATTGTTGGAACCATGCCAGTTTTTATAGAATTCCTTATAATTTCAGCTGAAGAAGGTAAAATATCTGCCCCTAGGGAAAGCATTGTTTCAACCTCTTCTCTCTTGTCTTTAAAATTCGCTGCCATCTGCCTATAGCAAAGCCCTAGTGATATCATTGCATTGCTAATAACCATTCCACCAACTGGAATGATTTGATAAGCATTGTATTTAATAGCCCCTGAAAATACTAATATAGATAAGGTTGCTATTGTTCCAATAGATATTGAAATGAAAGATATCAATAAACCATTTTTTATTTCCTTACCTCTTTTTGAAGCATTTAAAGACGCATTAAAGATCATAAATAGCAGCAATAGGGTTGTAAAAATAGGGTTTTCAAGACCAAATATATAATTCAAAAAATATCCTACTATAGTTAATTGAATCACTGCTCTAATTGTACTAATTAATATTTCTTTCTCTAGCTTTAGCTTTTGAAAATAGGAAAAGCAAAGAGATACAAGCACTAGAGATGAAGAAATCAAAATAGAATATATATTCATTGTAGCACCATTATTCATGCTATCACCTCCAAGGATTTTATTTTTCCAGTATCTATGGTAAGTACTTTATTTGCATACTTCCTGCTTTGCTCTATATTATGGGTAACCCATAGTATTGTTGTACCCTTTTCATTTAAAGAATTAATAACGCTTTCAACTACTAAGGTATTGTCTACATCCAAAGCTGAAGTTACTTCATCAAGTAAAAGAACTTCAGGATTAAACAACAAAGATCTTATAAGCGCAATTCTTTGCTTTTCACCACCAGATAGATTTAAAACTTCTTTTTCCAAATAGTCTTCATTAAGATTAAACATAGAAAAAAGTTTATTAACTCTATCTAAATCAATTTTTTTACCCCTTATGGAATATGCAAAGCTTATATTGTCCATAACCGTATCTCCAAATAGATAAGGCGTTTGAAAACAATATGCTATATTCTTCCTAAGCTCAATTGGATCATAGTCTGAAAAGTATTTATCTTTATATTTTATATATCCATCAGTCGGAGTTATAAGGTCTGAGCATAATTTTAGGAATGTACTCTTACCACTTCCAGAATGTCCTACTATGGATATAAAATCTCCTAAGTCTATTTCTATAGATATATTTTCTAATATATTTTTTTCATTATGAGTATAAGATACATCTTTAAATTCTAGTATAGCCATTAAATTCCCCCTTACATAAATTTATAATTACAATAATATGATTTTATAATTTTAAATAGGTAGATACATAAGCAGTGCCCCTAATATATTTAGCATACAAAAGTATGTACCAATATATTATAATAACACACTTTTTACAGTATATACGAATGTTCAGAATAGTGTTGACATGCTAAAATTAACCATGTAGAATAGAACCATAGTGATATGAAATGGGTTTCAAAAATCCATTTTAAAACAATAAATAGGTAAAATAAATAATACTTTTAGATATAACACATCTATCTTCTCCTGCTTTTATGGAAACAGGAAAAATATACACTTACTTTATAAAATTTAATAAACATATCCAGTTTAAAAATCAGCAGTTACTTAAAACATAGCCTAAAAAATAAGTGAATGGTAAGTACATAAGTATTTTTTTCAGCATAGTGAAACCGGTTTCACTAATGATATTAATTTAAAAAATGCAAAAGAGAAGCAATGTATAAGTGCATTGTGTAGATAATTAAATGGAAGGAGGTTTTAAGCAGCGGCAAACAAATTAAAAAAAATACTAGATTGTAGGCATAAACTATTAATAGAAAAGGAGAGTAGCTATATGAAAACTGTCAATAGGAAGGTAAGTATTTTACTTATCCTCACATTCTTTATGTCTACTTGCTTAAATTTGGCCATTCCTGCTAAAGCAAGCGGAAGTGTGGATAATGTGCATATTGACCCTGCAGCATGTAAGCAAAAATTTGAGGGCTGGGGCACGTCTCTTTGCTGGTGGGCAAATGTGATTGGAGGGTGGTCCAATACAAATAAAAACAAAATAATGGATCTTCTATATGATGAAGAAAAAGGACTAGGGTTTAATATTGCAAGATATAATATAGGCGGCGGAGAAAATCCCGAGCATGATCATATGCGCACAGGGGGACAGATTGAAGGATTCAAACCTTCACCAGATACTTGGAATTGGGAAGCAGACCAAAATCAGAGGTGGGTTCTTCAGGCAGCAAAAGAAAGAGGGGCAAATATTCTTGAGGCATTTTCTAATTCACCACCATATTGGATGACTAAAAGTGGCTGCACCGCAGGCAAGGGAGCAAAGCCAATATTTGGAGTTAATAATCTAAAGGATGATTCTTATGAGGACTTTGCAGATTATCTTACAGAGGTTGTTAAACATTTTAAAGATGAATGGGGAATTGAATTTAGAACGCTTTCCCCTATAAATGAACCTATATCTCCAGCTTGGTGCTATGAAGGGGGACAAGAGGGCTGCCATTGGGATAGGGATAAGCAAAACTTTATAATTAAGGAAGTGGGCAAAAAAATAGCTCAAAAAGGTATTGAAACCACTGTAAGTGGGCCTGAAGAAAATACTATTAATCAAAACATTGATTCTTATGGTAGTTATGACAGTGAAGCAAAAGGGTATATATCTCAAATAAACGCCCATACTTATGCAGGAGATAAAAGAAGAGAATTATTAAATGCTGCAAAAACAGATGGCAAAAGGCTTTGGATGTCTGAATATGGCTGCGGCGGTGACTGGAGAGAGCAAGGTTCCCATGATCATAATGAAATGAAGTGGGCGCTTAGACTTTCAGAAACCATAACAAAGGATTTAGGTGAGATGGAATCTGGTGCATGGATATACTGGCAGGCTGTTGAAGGCGAAGAAGGTGCTGTAGAGGGCAAACATGGCTGGGGATTAATTCATGCTACATTTACTCAAGGCCAAGAAGATTATTGGATGACAAAACAGTATTATGCCATGGGCAATTACAGCAAGTTTATAAGACCAGGTTATACAATAATAGATACAAACAACCCAAATGTACTAGCAGCCTATGATAAAGATGGTGGTAACCTTGTATTTGTTGTAACTAATAATTCTTCAAAAGAAGTTACACATACATTTGATATTTCAGATTTTAATAATACAGACAGCGTAGCAAAGGTTTACAGAACTTCTCAATCTGAAAATCTTGATAATATTTCAGATGTGGAAATAAAAGATAACACCCTTATAGCTAAAGAGACGCCTTACTCTGTAACAACATATGTAATAAATAATGCTGTATATGATGATAGGCTTATAAAGGTAAATGACACCCAAATTGGAATCGGATTAAATGAATTTAACTATTCAGGAAATTGGAAGTATGGAAGCCAAAAAGGAACATATTTAAATGACAATCACTGGTCAGATAAATCAAATGATTCTTATACAATTAAATTTAATGGTACACAGGCTAAGGTATACGGCTCACAGTATATTTCCCACGGAATAGTAGCATTTTCAATAGACGATGGCCCTGAAATAGAGTATGATTCATATTCCGGAACAAGAAAAGATAATGTTTTAATGTATACAAGCCCAGTTCTGCCTCTTGGGGAACATACATTAAAGGTAAGAGTTACAGGGAAGAAGGGGCCTGTATCTACTGGATGTACGGTAACAGCAGATAAGGTGGAAATAATTAATTATGTTTCTTCTGAAGATAATGATATAGCAGTAGGCAAACCAGTTACTTGTTCTAGCGAACAAGCATGGAAAGGAAATGGTTCCCATAATGGAAATGACGGAAACTTATCTACTAAATGGTGTGCAGAGAACACTAATCCAGGCAATTGGTGGAAAGTAGATTTAGGAGGCTTATACAGCATAACAGGTTCACAGGTTATGTGGGAGTTTGATCAAAGACTATATAAATATAAAATTGAAGTGTCAGCGGACAACACATATTGGATAACTGCTGTAGATAAAACGGGGAATACTGAGTTATCACAAGTTCAGAAAGACAGTTTCAATATGGACAATGTAAGATATGTGAGGATTACTATTACGGGAACAGAAAAAAGGTGTTGGCCAAGCTTTTATGATTTTAAAGTGTTTGGAAATGCTAAAGATACCACTAATCCAAATATTCCTCCTAATAAGCTAGAATTAAACTTTAATACAAACTGGCTTTATTGCAACATGGATATACCTAATGGGCAAGATATAGATCTTGATGAGACAAGGTTTGAGGGGGTTTGTCTTCCCCATACTAATGCAACTTTAGAGGATCATCAAAATATTGATATATCCCAGAACCAATTTGTATCATGGTATAGGAGACATTTTATTTTGCCAGATGAATATAAAGGAAGAAAGGTTTTTGTTGACTTTGAAGGGGTTGGAACTATCGCCCAAGTTTATGTAAATGGAAAATTTGTAGGAGAGCATAAAGGCGCTTATACACCATTTAAACTTGATATTACTTCCTATGCCAATTTTGGAGATAAAGAAAATGTAATTGCAGTTAGGGTTGATTCAACAGAAAGAAAGGACATCCCTCCAGAGGCTGGGACGATTGACTATTTTTTATTTGGCGGAATATCAAGGGATGTTAAAATGATCCTAACTGATACTTTATATTCGGAAGGGGTGTTTTTAACTACTCCAATAATCAGTAAGGACAAGGCGGTAGTTAAGGCTAGAACAAATGTTGTAAATGATAGTAAAGATAAAAAATCATTTAAATTGGTAACAAATGTAGTAGATAAAAATAATAAAGTAGTTGCCAAAGTTTCAAATACCGAAACTATAGATGCCAACTCAAGCAAAGAAATTGATCAGTTTACTACAGAAATAAAGAATCCTAATCTGTGGCATCCAGACAATCCAAATTTATATAAAGTATATACACAAATTATAGATGAGAATGGAATAGTAGATCAAAACATTACAAAGATAGGACTTAGATGGTTTGAATTTAATAAAAATAATGGTAAGTTTTATATTAACGGTGAGCCTATGAAACTTATAGGACTAAATAGGCATGAGACATATCCCTATATAGGGAGAGCTGCACCAAATAGGCTTCAAGCAAGAGATGCCGATATATTAAAGTTTGAGATGGGATGCAATGCGGTAAGAAGCTCCCACTATCCTCCTGATACAGAGTTCCTCAACAGATGTGACGAGATTGGACTTCTTGCTATTGAAGAAATACCGGGCTGGCAAAACATTGGAGACTCAGCTTGGCAAGATATTGCTATTAATAATGTAGAAGAGATGATTATGAGGGATAGAAATCATCCAAGTATAATTGCCTGGGGTGTTAGAATTAATGAATCCATAGATAATCATGACTTTTACACAAAGACAAATAATAAAGCAAGGTCATTAGACGGTACAAGACCAACTATAGGGGTGAGATTTACTGCCAACTATTATAGCGAGTTTTTAGAGGATGTATTTGGATTTAACGATTTTACAGGAGGAATAAAGAAACCTAGACAACTTCCATGGCTTGTCACAGAATATGAAGGACATATGTATCCCGTAAAATCCTTTGATAAAGAAGAAAGGCTTGTAAATCAAGTACTAAGACATGCTAAAGTACAAAATGAATCCTTTGCAAGGGAAGATGTTGCAGGCGCATTAGGATGGTGTGGATTTGATTATAATACCCCACTTAGTGATAATCAGGTACGCTATCATGGAGCATATGATATGTTTAGGATGCCTAAGTTTGTAACTAGCGTATATAGGTCACAGCAGGATCCTGAAAACTATGAACCAATGGTATTTATAGCTAACTATTGGAAAAAAGATTCACCAAAGGATGTAACAATAGCAAGCAACTGTGAAGAAGTTGAGTTGTTTGTAAATGGGGTTTCTAAAGGGATTGCAAAGCCTAACTTATATACATCACTTCCTCATCCTCTGTTTCAATTTAAAAATATATACTATGAGCCTGGAGAGATTAGGGCTGAAGGAAGAATAGGCGGGCGTGTTGTAGCAAGCCATGTCCGTCATACGCCAGGGGAGCCTGTAAAACTTGTATTATCAACTAAAGATCCATCAATAACTGCTGATGGAAGCGATATGACAATGATAAATGTATCTGCTGTAGACTCATATGGACAGATAGTTCCTCTTGCAGGCAATAAAGTAAAATTTAATATAATAGGGTCTGGAAAGTTTATAGGAGAAAATGTATTTCAACTTGAAGATGGAAAAGGCGGTTTCTTTGTACAATCTAAGCTAGGGCAAGCTGGTGTTGTAAGGTGCACTGCATCATCAGAAGGCCTTGAAGACGCTGTACTGGATATTTCTATAGAAGATATGAATGATATGGTAGTTCCAGCTATCCCAAGAAAGCCTGATGCAAAGCCAGTTGCTGGAGAGAATGTTGCTTTAAATAGACCTGCTTTCTCAGACAGCAATGAATTTGGGAAAGGAAATGGATCCTTTAGGGCTAATGATGGGGACGAGAATACAAGGTGGTGCGCTAATGATAGCAAACCTAACCATTATATCATGATAGATCTTGGAAGATCAGTTAATATATCATCTACAGAAGTAACATGGGAAAAAGACGGCAAGGCATACGGATACACTATTGAAGCATCTGAGGATGGCAACAACTGGACGACTATAGTTGATAAAAGAAATAACGGAAGTAAAATGAAGGTACAAAAAGATAGTTTTGAAGCATTGAATGCAAGATATATAAAGATAAATATAACGAAACTTCCATTAAGTACTTGGGCAAGCATAAGAGAATTTAAAGTATTTGCTGCTGATAATTAAATAAGTAGGGCTGCTTTTAGCAGTCCTACTTATTTAATTAATACCCAAAACTATTTTTTTTATAGTTTCAACAACACCATTGTCTCTATTGCTTTTAGCAATAAAATTAGCATGGCTTTTTACTTCATCAGGTGCATTTTCCATTGCATAGCTGAAATGTGCATTTTTAAGCATCTCCACGTCATTAAAATAATCTCCAAATACCATGGTTTCATCCTTTTTAATGCCGAGCTTTTCTTGTATAAGCTTTAAAGCATTGCCTTTATTTGCATCTTTATTGTATAAATCAAGCCAAAACTCACCAGATATTACAACTTGTAGCCTGTCCTTCCATCTAGGATAAAAAAACTCCTCATAAACCCTTTTAATACCACTTAAATCTAATATACCTATTTTTAGTATAGGGTCTTTAATTTGGCTAAAATCATCTATAATTTTATAGCTTACATAGTATTTTTTAACCTCATCTACAAGATAATCTTTATTGTTGCTTATATATGCACAGTCTTTTGAACACAATACTAGGCAAACATATGGAATCTTTTTTGCATCTTCTATTATCTCTGCTATGTATTCGTCCTTTATTGGATTTGAATACAGCTCTTTTCCTTTATATAGCACAAGAGTACCATTTTCAGCTATATATACAAGTTGATCCTTAAAGTTTCCAAAATCCCTGTATAAGGTGCCATATTGCCTTCCACTTGCAGGAGCAAATCTTATATTCATATCAATTAGTTTCCCAAGAACATGAAAGAATTCACCATTGATTTTTCCATTTTCATCTAGTAAAGTTCCATCCATATCGCTTGCTATAAGTTTTATCATCAATAACCCCCCGTTTATAACATGTTTAAATTATTATTCCTACATAGAAATAATAACATATAATCGCCCGTATTTTAATGTTAAAATTTGCTTGACTAAAGCCTATAATATAAGTATAATTTCAGTATACCATAATGGGGTATAAGCCTATAACATTACTAGCAAAGTTAAAAAACAATGGTATAATGATATAGCTAATTTTATTGGAGGTGAAGGTTTTGATTTCAAAAGATATGTCAATTACAGATATAGTTGATAACTATCCTGAAACTGTAGAGGTATTTATTCAAAGTGGTATGCATTGCTTTGGATGTATGGCAGCAAGGTTTGAGAATGTTGAGCAGGGGGCTCTTGCTCATGGAATAGATGTAGATAAGCTAATTGAAGATTTAAATAATGCAGTAACAGTAAGCAAGTAAAAAAACGGGGGATGCATCCCCGTTTTTTTTATTACAATAAATTAAAGTTTCACACAAAATACTTGATATTTATTTAGTAAAATGCAATCCTATAGGTATACAATATTTTCAGTTGATAATTGATGTGGCAGGTGATTTGTTATGGATTACAAAAGTACAAGGCATAGTATGTCGCATAAAAATATGAAGTTATGTTTAATTGCCCAAGCACTTATTATTTTTATACCTCTTGTAATGCTGCAGGTTTTATTTTACAAAAGCCAAATAGGAAAGTTTAGAGATGATATTGATTTTACGAGCCGCGCTCTAGCGGTTAAAATATCGGATAATATAAGTTCAGATATATCGGCATTAACAGCGTTTAGCTATAACTTTGGTGGAGATAAAGGAATATCTAAAAAGGACTTTAATAAGTTATCTAAATATTATATAGAACAATTTCCAGACATATTATCTATACAGCATGAAGATGCGGATGCAGTAACTGATATGATATTTCCATTGTATTTAAATGAAAAGGCTTTAGGCAAATCTATAAAAGGCATACCAGAAATGCAAGACGCATTAAATGAAACTACAAAAGGCAAAATAGCTATAGTCGATAATCCCTATAATTTAACTTATTTAGGACATGAGAAAAAGGGAATATCTATAATAAACCCTATTTTTAAAGAAGATAAAATTAATGAATACTTTGTTTGTACTATAGATTTAGATAAATTTCTAAATAATAATATAACAAGTGAATTACTAGATGATTACGCTATAAGCCTATATGATTCAAACGGCAAAGCCTTTTTTAAAAGCGGTAATAATAAGGGTGAATATACCCGTAAAGAGAAAATTAGGGTCCAAAATAAAGAGTGGAAGATTACGGTGGGAAGTAACTATAACTATAGCATAGATATATTGTTATGGATTGTTTTCACAACTATAGTATTTATATTTTTAGTATTACTACTTTTAAAAAACCAGCTTAGAATCTTTCAAAAGGATCGAAGCATTGATAAATTAAGAGAGCTTAAAGAAGAATTATATGAGAAAGAAGAAAGATATAGACTAGCAATGGATGGGGCTAATGATGTTATATGGGAATGGGACATTAATAATACCATGGTTTTCTTTTCTGATAAATGGACAGACCTGACCGGATATGAGCTAGAGGAAAAGAAGACTAGTATGTGCTTTTTAAGGGATATATTACATCCTAATGATGTAAATAGAGCTATTGAAGATTATAAGAAGTACATAAATGGTGAGATGCCATGTTATCAAAGCGAATTCAGAATTAAGACAAGCCAAGATAAATACATATGGCTATTTGTAAGGGGGAAGGCATTAAAAGATGCAGATGGTAATGCAAGTAAAATATCTGGCTCTATAACAGATATTACAGATAGAAGGAGGGCTCAAGAGAAAATAACCAGGATGGCATATTATGATTCGCTAACTGATCTTCCAAATAGAGGCCTTTTTAAGAGAGAATTAGAAGATACGATAAGTTGTACAGTGGCAAATGGTTCAAAGGCAGCATTGCTGTTTATTGATCTTGATAATTTTAAAAATGTAAATGATACATTAGGCCATGATTATGGAGATAAGGTTTTGAAAATGAATGCAAAGATACTTAAAGAACATTTTAAAGAAGGGTTTGTTGCAAGGCTTGCAGGGGACGAGTTTACTGTTTTGATTAAAAACGTACAAAACCAGCATGAAATAATTAAAGCCTGCAGTGAATTAATAAATGTATACAATAATCCATTCGAATTATGTCAAAAGCATGTTTATGTATCTTCGAGCATAGGAATAGCTCTAATACCAGATGATGGAGTTGAAGAAAATGTATTATTTAGGAATGCTGATACTGCAATGTATAGAGCTAAGGCAAGCGGTAAAAATAGATATTGCTTCTTTGATAAGAAGATGCGAGACGAGCTTATGAGGAAGACTAATATAGAGAAGCATCTAAGACAAGCAATAAAAAGACAAGAATTAAGCATATACTACCAACCTCAAATGGATATTAAAAATGAAAGGCTAAGAGGATTTGAGGCCTTACTAAGATGGAAAGATAATGAAATAGGGGATATATCACCTGTGGAGTTTATACCCATTGCAGAGGAGACTGGACTTATAATTCCAATTGGGGAATGGGTATTAAAAAATGTATGCAATCAGATTAAAGAGTGGAAAAATAAAGGATATGATTTTAAACAAATATCTGTAAATATATCTTCAATACAGCTGCAAGAGGATAATTTTTTGGAACAGATAAAAAAGATTTTAAATGAGTCTCATGTATTGCCAAAGTATATAAAGCTTGAGATTACAGAGACCGCTTTAATAGGCTCCATGGATTTATGTGTGTCCCTGCTTAAAAAGTTAAGAGAATATGGATTTGAAATAGCCCTAGATGATTTTGGGACAGGCTATTCATATTTTAACTATTTAAAGTATCTTCCCATAAATGATTTAAAGATAGATAAATCTTTTATCGACAATATTAGCGAAAGTTATAGAGATAAAGTAATAGTTGAAACCATAATAGAGTTTGCTAAGAAGATGGATTTTTATGTAGTTGCAGAGGGTATTGAAACAAAGGATCAGCTAGATCTAACTAGAAGCATGGGCTGTGATGCTGCACAGGGGTTTTATTACAGTAAACCTCTACCTCCATGCGAGGTAGAGAGTATGTATCACATATAGTAAAAAGCAAAAAATATATTGGCTAGGAAGTTATATGCTATAATTATTTCGCATTATATTTTCAAAAAACTAATCATTCATATATCTTGGGAGTGAGCTTATGGAATTTAACAAAAAATTAGATGAGGATATAAATAATTTAATTAATAAATTAACTGGTTTTGAAAAAATGTATCACATGATGAGGATAGTTGATCCTAAGAGGAAAAGGGTTCTTGATATTAAGAAAAATAGATTGGACACTATGGATTCATATTGCTACAAGTTTTGGGAACAAGATAGAATTTGTGAAAACTGTATATCAATGAGAGCCTATAACGAAAATAATACTTTTTTTAAGATGGAATATACAAATAGCAATATTTATATGGTAACAGCAATACCAGTTGAAGTAGGTGGACAAACCATAGTAATTGAGCTATTAAATAATGTAACTGATAGCATGCTAATAGGAGACGGAAATTACGAAAATAATAGGGTAGTAAACAGCTTAATTAAGAATATTAATGAAATTGCTGTAACAGATAGCCTTACAAGTGTATATGGAAGAAGGTATATAAATGAAAAACTTCCTGCAGAGCTTATTATAAGCTCCGTAAAAGAAAAGCCTTTATCAATTATTTTAATAGATTTAGACAACTTTAAGGATATAAATGATAGCCTAGGCCATTTAGCGGGGGACGCTGTATTAAAAGATATTGCAGAAATACTTAAAGGCTGTATACGAAGTAAAGATGATTGGGCAGCTCGCTATGGAGGAGACGAATTTATAATCTGCTTACCAAATACAGATAATAAAACAGCTAAGCAAATTGCAGAGAGAGTTCGAAGCTCAATTGAAAATAAAGAGTTTAAATATAATGGAAAAGCAATAAATATTACTGCAAGCTTTGGTGTTTGTACAAATACTGAAGATAACTTTACCACGATAGAGCAATTCATAGAAAGTGCTGATAAGAAACTATATAGTTCTAAAAGACATGGGAAAAATAAAGTTTTATAGCATATGATAAAAATTATGTATAAGCATATAAAAAAGGGATATATTCTAAAATGGATGTGTCCCTTTTCATATATAAAATAGTAAGAGTTGTATAGGTTCTTTATGTAATATAAAATGGAATAAGTGTGTAAGTGAGGAAATAGCATGGATGTAATATTTATCTTAATTATCGGATCTATCATAGGAAGCTTCCTAAATGTATGTATTTGTAGAATACCTAGGAATGAGTCTATAGCATACCCTCCTTCTCACTGCACTAATTGTGGAATGAGGATTAAGTGGTATGATCTTTTACCTGTAGTGAGTTTCATAAATTTAAGAGGAAGATGCAGAAATTGCGAAAGTAAAATATCTATTAGATATCCATTGATAGAAATTTTAACTGGGGCAATATTTGTATCTCTTTATATTAAATACGGGTTTACCATTGATTTTTTCAAGTATGTACTTTTGTCTGTATTCTTGATTGTAATATCATTTATAGATTTAGATACTACGAATGTGTATTTAAAAACTACTTTACCTGGGATAGTGATAGGTGTAGTTTTTGTAATAATTGAATATTTAAATGGAAATAGTCCAACCCAATTTATATATGGAGCAATTATTTTATGGGGAGTTTTGGCTATAATTGCACTTACTACTCATAGTATGGGCTGGGGAGATGCAGAGATATGCCTTATGTGTGGTATTTTTCTTGGGACTAAACTATCAATTGTGATGCTTATACTTTCCTTTGTGTTAGGAGGAATAGTAGGGGGAATGTTGGTATTGTTTAAAATAAAATCAAGAAAAGATATGATACCATTTGGCCCTTTTATTGGAGTGGCAGCAATTATTACCATGTTATTTGGGAGCAATATTGTGAACTGGTATATTAGTTATTTAATTTTGTAGGCATTGGAAAATATATTTGTGAATATAGTTAAAAAAGGATTGGAGAGATATTAAATGTGTGTGATGGCATGGTCTATGTAAATAGTTCCTGTCACACACATTTTTTACGTTATAATACAATAATTTGGTCACAAAAAAAGAAACAATTTATCTAAAATGTTTCTTTCTATGGATAATAATTCTATGGATAATGTTTCATTTAGAGTATATGTATAGTTAAAATAACGGAGGTGTCAGGGGGAATAGAAATATGGAGGAGAATACTTCTAAAGAAGATAAAGAAACATCATTTTTAACTTGCTGGTATCAGCCAATTTATAGGATAGATACTGGCGAGATCTTTGGATATGAAGCCCTCACAAGGGGTAAACTTCAAGAAAACTTCTTTCCTGCCGAAGTGCTTGAGAAGGCAAGAAGCAATGGATGTCATACAATACTTGATTGTGAGCTTTTATTGAAGGCACATAAAACGTTTAAAAACACTGCAAAAGGACAACTATTTTTAAATATTCTTCCGTCTACTATGACTCAATCAGGTTTTTTATGCTGGTGGGATAAGCATTTTGAAAACACTGATTCACTGGTTCTTGAAATATCAGAATCAGAAGCCATAGAAGATTGGCAAGCCTTGAGGTATATAGTAAATAGTTTAAAAGAAAGAGGTGTAAAGATCGCAATAGATGATATGGGCTCTGGATTTTCATTTTTAAGACATTGGGTTGAACTCGAACCTGATTATGTAAAATTAGATAAGTATTATATGAGTGATTTAGCCCAAAGTACCGCTAAACAGAGAATATTACATAGCTTCATCGATTTGATAGGGGACACAACAAATATTGTAGTAGAGGGAATTGAAGAGATAAAAGGATTTGAGATTGTAAAAGGTATGGGAATTAAATATGGCCAAGGGTATTTACTAGGTATGCCTGCCTCAATAGAAGATTATATTGGGGAATAGGGGAGGAGTAGGATACTCTTTATAGCAGTATCGGAAATAGTAATGATTTTTACTACGAAATGGAGGAATTTTTAATGAAATGGTTTAAGAATCTAAAAATATCACAAAAATTAATTTCTTGCTGTATAATAATTTCCTTATGTATAGGGGCTGTGGGTGCAATTGGGTTATATAATATGGATCAAATAAATTCTAATGCAGAATCTATGTACAATAATAATTTGACTTCTATTAAGGATATATCTCTAGTAAAAGCTAATATTGCAGACATAAGGTCAAATTTGCTTCTTATAGCATCTAATAATAAAGACAGCGGCATAGGTACACAGAGTTTGGTAGATGAGATTAACAAGTTAAAAGATGATAATGTAGCTCACCTAGAAGAGTACGGGAAAACTGCTATATTAGATAAAGATGACGAAGCTGCATATAATGAATTTAAGGATCTATACAACAATTATTTATCTATGTGTGAAAATACCATAAAGTTAGCCCAAAGTGGTGATTATAATAAGGCAAATAGTAATATTAAGGGTATAGCTGAGATTAGACAAAAAATATATGAGACAATTGATAATGCGATAATAGAGGAAGTAGAATATGCCAGTTATCAGAATGATGAAAATACTAAGACATACAATAGTTCTAGGTATATTATAATAACGGTGGCAATTATAGGTCTTGTTGTAGCAATATTATTTGGGTTAATGATTTCATCTCTTATTTCAAAGCAGGTAAATGGAGTTTTGCACTATACTGAAAGCTTAGGAGAAGGGGACTTTACAAAGGAATTAGTTGTTACATCAAAAGATGAGCTAGGTAAAATGTCTGAGGCATTAAATAATGCAGTTAAAAATGTTAAACATTTATTGCTTGAGGTTTCTGGAGGTGCTAATGACTTAGGTGCAGAAAGCGAAGAACTGTCTGCCACTGTTGAAGAGATTTCATCACAGATAGAAAATGCAGCAGAATCAATGAACCAGATTTCAGGTGGAGCAGAAGAATTAAGTACAACCACTGAAGAGGTAACTGCATCAACAGAGGAGATAACTTCTACAATAAATGAACTTGCAAAGAGGGCAAAGGATGCAAGCGCATCCTCTAATGAAATCCGTCAGCGTGCTATGGATGTAAAAGGTAAAAGTGAGAGTTCAATAAATAGGATTAAGGAAATATATGAAGAAAGAAATGCAAATATAGCTAAATCTATTGAAGATGGTAAGGTAGTAGAAGAAGTCAAAATAATGGCTGACTCTATTGCAGATATTGCAGAGCAGACAAACCTTCTTGCATTAAATGCCGCCATAGAGGCTGCAAGAGCTGGGGAGCATGGAAGAGGTTTTGCTGTTGTAGCAGAGGAAGTTCGAAACCTTGCAGAACAATCTGCTGGTACGGTTTCCAAGATACAGGTTATTGTGGAACAGGTACAAAAGGCATTTGCAGATCTTTCACAAAATGCAAATGATGTTATTAAAATTATAGGTTCTAACGTTAGGGAGGACTACGAAGGCTTCTATGAAGCTGGAATACAATATGAAAAGGATGCATTGTTAGTTAATGATTTTTCTGAGCAAATTGCTTCATCATCTGAAGCAATAGCAGAAGCAATAGAGCAGGTAAATGGTGCAATACAAAATGTATCTGCTGGAGCAGAGGAGTCTGCAGCTAATTCAGAAAGTGCAACTGAGGGCATGCATGAAGTGACTGCAGCCATTGAAGAGGTGTCAACAGCCGCTCAGGATCAAGCATCTCTCGCAGAGAAGCTAAATACGATGATACAAAAATTCAAGATATAATTAAAAAAACGGCAGGTGCTAATTTGCATCTGCCGTTTTTAACTTAACGAAAAGTGCCTGCCACTTTTTAGTTGAGTTTTGCTAAATACTGCCAAACTTTCTAAAGGAGGGATTCGTAGGCTTTGAGGGTTTCTGAGGCGGTTTTTTGCCAGCTGAAGTTGGAGGCTCTGGTGAAGCCTTTGTTTATTAGGTCTAATTTTATTTCATTATCTTCGAGGACTTGTTCCATTGCCTTTGCAAGCTCTTCTGTGTCAAAGGGATTAATAAGGAGCGCTCCATCTCCAACCACCTCTGGGATGGAGGATACGTTAGATGTTATTGTAGGTGTTCCGCAGCAAATAGCTTCAAGGGCTGGAAGTCCGAAACCTTCGTAAAGGGATGGATATACAAATAAGTCGGCGCCATTATAAAAAAAGGGAAGGTCTTCGTAGGGGACATATCCTGTAAAATGAACCCGGTCTCCTATGTTAAGGTTTTGGGCAAGTTTATTTAAAAACTGATGGTCATCTTTAGATGATCCTATTATTACTACTTTATAATCTTTTGATAGATTTTTGTATATCATAGAAAATGCCACAAGTATTGACTTAACATTCTTCCTAGGGCTAAACCCTCCAAGATATAGTATAAAATCTTTATCAATTTCATATTTTTGCCTTATAAAATCATGTGCGATATGTTTGTCCATGGGAACAAACATATCATCTGCTGCAAGATATGTTACTTTTATTTTTTCATCTGGTATATTAAATATTCTCATGATGTCTTTTTTTGACCATTCTGATACTGTTATTATCATATCTAGAGAAGACATTATTTTAGGCATCTGAGATATAAACTTGGACAAATACCCTTTTCCTACGGTTTCTGGCATTATATAAGGTATTAAGTCATGGATTGTGGCTACATATATAGAATTCTTGTTCTCAGGCAGGCCTATTCCGTTTTGTGGGACATGATATATATCTACGCCCTTTGTTTTAATAATATCAGGTATATAGTATTGTTCCCAAAATCTATGATGCTTTCTGCTTGATAGACTGACTCTTACATTATTATATTTTTTAAAATGTTCATACCCTTTTCCAGACCAAAAAAGAAAGTAATCATTTTTGGTATCTAGCTCTAGCAGATATTTTACTATTTGTCTTGTATAAGTTCCTATTCCAGTGCCGGCATACCAAGTAGCCCCCCTCGAATCAATGGATATTAACATCCACTCCACCCCTTCTGCCACTTCTAATACATACGTATATATATATTTATATAGAATAATGCTCGCCAATGTGCATTGTTTATTGTCTTTATATAAAATTTTTATTAAGCATTAGGGCAGCCGTAAGCTGTTAACCGCCCTTAAATTATACTTTAATATACACACCTTTTATGTAGTCTTCATATAATACAATAGAGCATTTGCTTTGAAAAGGATACTGCTATGGATTTAGAGGAATTAAAAGACTACCTATCAATAAAATATGAAATACAAGTACATGATATAACACCAATTAAAAATGTTGTAAAGATATATACTGATACCGGGATAAAGTGTTTAAAAAGAGTTAAATTTGATAAAGAGACCTTTCTTTTTATACTTTCAGCCATGACGCACCTTATACAAAAAGGCTTTAATGAAGTGTTATCCCCTGAGCTAACTAAAGATGGGGAAATGTATATAAAGCTAGATAATGGCTTTGGTTTTTTAACTGAATGGGTTTTAAGCAGGGAATGTAATTACCTAAACCCTGTGGATTTAAAATTAGCTGCATCAACACTAGGAAGGCTTCATAGATGTTCTAGTGATTTTAATCCTATTGAAAACATAGATGACCGTATCATATGGGGAAAGTGGATTGAAAGATTTACTTATAGGACATTACAAATAAAAAAGTTCAAATCAATTATAGAGGCAAAGAATAATAGAACATATTTTGACAGGGTTTATATAGAAAACTGTGACTATTTTATAGATGAAGCTCTAAAATCTATAGAGCATTTAAAAGAAGCTGACTACCTTAAAATATCTTTAGAAAGAAGCAAATCAAAATGCTTTTGCCATCATGATTATGCAAACCATAATGTACTTATTTCAGAGGATTTAAAAGTTAACATAATTGATTTCGATTATTTAATATGTGATATGCCTATACATGACGTTTGCAGTCTAATTATAAGAAATATGCGCCACGGAAATTATGATATGGATAAGGCCCAGTATATTGTAGATTGTTATCTAAAAACTGGGGACATATATAAAGATGAATTATATTTAATGAATTCATTTATGGAATTTCCCCAAGACTTTTGGCAGGTAGGGCTTCAATATTATATTGAAAGGCTAAGCTGGGATGAGGAAAGGTTTAACAAAAGACTTACAAAGGCCGTCAATGACAAAAAAGATAGAAGTGAATTTCTAAACGAATTTAAACATTCAATAATTATATAAAAATTTAGTATTTTTATAATGGGGGTATCGGTATCTTATGTCAGAAGATAGAGAAAATGAAAAAAGAAAAGTATTAGAGGTAAGAGAGGCATTTTTAAATGAGGTAAATAGTATGCTAGAGGAACTTGAAAGCCCTGATACAGAGGTGGAAGGTAAAGAAAAGGAAGAAACCATTGAAGGCTATGAAAGGAGGCTTGAAGAACTTAAAGAGGAAATAAAAAAGCTAAAGACAATAAAAAAGAGACAAAAGAAGATAAGCAAACTTCAAGAAGAGCGCATTGAGGTTATAGATGAGATAGAAAAAAGGAAAGCCTTAGAGAGAAAAATGAAAAGACATAGAAAACATTAAAATGGGGGTTTTGCTATGGATATACTCATAGAAAAAGATGACCTTCTCTATAAAAAAATAATTGAGGAATATGAATTAAACATAAAGTATATTAAATATGTAAAGGAAAGCAGCAGTTTATATATAGATACAGGGAAGAAAGTTTTTTTACTTGAAAATATAGATGACACCATAAACCATGTTATATCAACGGCCGGCATTTATGAGCATCTTAATAATAAGGGGTTTTACAATTTACTTAGAATTTATAAAACAAAGAATGGCAAATACTATATGCTTTATGACAAAAAAATATATATCTTATTAGATTATGAACACCATAAACTAGATCTATCAAAATACCCAGATAAGGCTATAAGGCTTTTAGGGAGGTTTCATAAAAAGGCTGTAGGGTATTTACCGCCATCGGGGGGAAAGTGCAAATCAAATTGGGGAAAGTGGATAGAAAAGTATATAAAGGAATCTAAATTATTAAAAAAATACATGAACGAGGTATTAAATAAAGAAGAGAAAACTGAGTTTGAAGATATTTTTTTAAGTGAATGTCATATGTATATAGACAGGATGGATAAAGCTATAGAGATATTAAAAAATAATAATTATGTTCAGGCAATTGAAGATAGCATGAAAAGGCACCAATTATGCATATGTGATTTTAAACAGTCAAACCTTTATATAAAAGATAAAAAAATATATATAAAAAGCCTAGATAAATGCAAGTACGATATTGTAGAGAAAGATATAGCAGACTTTTTAGAAGAAATGCTTAAAGCTTCCCCTGAAATGAAATTAGAAGAATTAGTTAGACTTATCAGCCTATATGAAAAGGAAAACAAACTTAGTAAAAACAGCGTAAATATAATAAGTGCATTTATTATTTACCCATCAAGCTATGAAAAGGTATGTTCAAGGTATTATAAAGGCAAAGATAAATGGGATGATAAAGAGTATATTTCAAAGCTTAATGAAGCAAGATTGTTTGATAATAAAAAGATGGAGTTATTTATTTGTTTAAACTATAAAAAGTAAACAAATAATACTATTTATTAGGAGGGGTTGAATGGATGAGTCAAGATATAGGGATAAATCATATCTTGTAACCTATGATCTTACTACAGATATATTTGATGGATTTGGAGTAGAGGTAATAGATATTATTCCTATAAGGTCTGTTTATATGCTTTACACGGATAAAGGCGTAAAGATATTAAAGAGGATAAACTACCCATTAGATGAGCTTAAATTTATAAATTCTGTAGTAAATAGTATAAAGAAAGATGGATATGACTTTGTGGTTCCATTTATGGAAACTCCTAATGGACAGTATTATGTAAAGCAGGGGGAAGGCATATATGTAATGCTTGATATGATTGAGGGAAGGGAAGTTGATTTTAGAAATGTATTTGATATACAAAGTGCTGCAAAGGCCCTTTGCATGCTTCATAAATCTACAAGAGGGGTTTCAGATATTTTAGATACAAGAAATAATTTGTATAAATGGGTGGATACATTTAAAAGAAGAATAGATGATCTATACAAGTTTAAGGAAATAGCAGAACTTCATGAAATAAAGTCAAGCTTTGACGATATATATTTAAGCTATTTTGATAGCTATTTTGATGAAGCTAGGGAATCTGTTAAGGCATTAGAAGATTCTTCATACATTAAACTATGTGATGAGGCAAAGGAAAATACCAATATATGTCATCACGATTTAGCGTACCATAATATATTGATGGACAGCGAAAATAACATACATTTTGTAGATTTTGATTATTGCATAGCAGATATTAGATTACATGACATAGCAAACCTAATAGTAAAATCCATAAAGCATTATAGATGGGATATAGATAAAGCCCTCTTGATAATACAAAACTATTCAGAAATTGATGAGATTACAAAAGAAGAGTTAGAAGTACTTTATGGATTTCTATTATTCCCTCATGATTTTTACGAGGTAAGCAGACAATATTATATGAAAACAAAAAAGTGGGATGAGAGTGATTTTAGTTCTAAGATTGGGAGAAAAGCTGGATATTATGAAGATAGGAAGGAATTCCTTAAGAATTTTAGGCTAAAGTTAATATAACTAAGTTTTTTATAAAATAATATTAAAAAAGGGGGGAAATCCTCCTTTTTTAATATTAAAGCAACAATTTACCATAAATAGGAGGAATTACGATTTAAATGTAGAATAACATATACGAAATGACCAGTATTGTGTCCTTAACTCTTAAAGACGATGTATAAATTTGTATTAAAACATTGTTTTAGTATATTAACATTAACCATATTCTCAAATAGAAGGGGGACAAGTACATGAGAGATGAGGAGAAAAGTAAGGAACAACTTATAGGTGAGCTGGTTGAAATAAGAAAGGAGCTATCAAAACTTAAAAAGCCAGATGAAGAAAAAGAAATAGAATGCAAGAATATGATAGTTGCTGCTACAGGCTATGAGGCAGATTATGATTACGATTATGACTATACCAAGTCTAATATGAATCTAAATAAGAGGTTGGTGGAGAATTCTTTAGACATAACGATTGTAATAGATAAGGATGGCTACATTAAAGATATTTTCCCATCTATAGAAAAAAAGTTCGGCTTTAAAAATGAATCCGCCATAGGTGTTAATATATTTGACTACATACATACAGATGATATTTCTGAAGTAGCCAATGCCATAAACTCCATGCTAAAATTCCCCAATATACCAAAATACATACAAGTTAGGACATCTGAAATCTCTATCGGTATGAGATACTTTGAGGCAATAGGGACTAACATGCTTGAGGATAAAGACATTGGCGGAATAGTTTTTAATTCAAGGGATATTACAGAAAAAAAAATAACTGAAAAGCAATTGGTGGATGAAAAAGAAAAGCTGATTGCCACTTTAAAAAATATAGGAGAGGCTGTAATAACAGTTGATTGCAATGAGAAAATACTGCTCATGAATAGTGCAGCTGAAATATTTACAGGCTGGAAGACAAAAAATGCTCTGTCAAAGCCATTAAAAGAGGTTATTTGTTTAAGAAATAGAAAAACAAAAGAGGTATATGAAGACCCTTTATCTAAAATGCTTAAAGAGGGCGAAAACTTTGGAATATGCAATGGGATAGTAATGGTTAGCAGATTTGGAAGAGAGAGAATAGTATGCGGAAGCGGGACAACAATTGTAGGCGAAGATGGAAAAGTAAATGGAACAGTTGTTGTAATAAAAGATATAACAGAGAAAGTAAAGCTTGATGAGGAGCTATCTAAAGCAGCTAGGATTGAAACCATTGGAGTCCTTGCAGGGGGGATTGCTCATGATTTTAATAACATACTAACCATTATTTTAGGAAATATATCATTAGCGAAAATGAAGGCGTTTAAGGAACCTAGGGAAAAAGTATATGAACGATTAGTTGAGATTGAAAAGGCTACTTTAAATGCAAAAGGCCTAACTCAGCAGCTGCTTACATTTTCAAAAGGTGGAGAGCCTATAATCAAGACCGTATCAATTTCAAGGCTTTTAAAGGAAGCTGCTGTTTTTGCGCTTAGAGGGTCAGATATAAAATGCAATTTTAATATACCAAAGGATTTATGGACTGCAGAGATAGATGAAGGACAGATAAATCAAGTAATTAATAATTTGATTATAAATGCCAAGCAGGCAATGATTGGAGGGGGAGTAATAACAATTGGTGCAGAAAACGTAGTAATAGATGAAAACAGCGACATTATAAACCTAAACAACCTAAAGCCTGGAAGGTATATTAAGATATGGATTAAGGATAAAGGCATAGGCATATCAGAGGAAGACCTAAACAAGATATTTGACCCTTATTTTACCACTAAGTCTTGTGGAAACGGGTTTGGACTTACAACTTCCTATTCAATTATAAAAAAGCATGGCGGTTACATAACCGTTAAGTCAGCCCTTGAAAAGGGGACAACTTTCTTTATATATCTGCCAGCTTCTACAAAAGCAGGTGTTAATACTGTTGATACCAATCAAAATGTAATTCACGCAAGCGGCAGGATACTTATTGTAGATGATAATTGTGATGTTAGCGCAGTTGCAGGGAACATGCTTAAAGAGATTGGCTATGAGGTGCAGTTTGCAAAGAATGGTTTTGAGGCTATTGAGATATATAAAAAAGGCAAGTTTACTGGCAATGGGTTTGAGGCTGTTATAATGGATCTTACAATCCCAGGGAGTATGGGGGGAAAGGAGATAATTAGATGGCTTCATGATATAGACCCAAACGTTAAGGCAATTGTATCTTCCGGATACTCTAATGATCCTGTTATGGCAAATTACAGTGAATATGGTTTTAAGGGTGTGGTTGCAAAGCCATATAAAATACATGAAATTGGTGAAACTTTATATAACGTTATCTCAGGGAATTGAAATATGGCTATGTTTTAGTATAGTACTGACGTCAGGGTATGTTGATTTACTGTAGCAGCGACTTAAATGCCCATTTTTATCATCTTTATCTTCCTTGAAAAAAACGGACATTTTGGAGCAGCGGAAGTCAATCAACTTATCCGGTCAAAAAACCAACAGTGGATTTATAAATAAATGCGTATGCACAATAGTTAGTGCCTATTCATAATATATAATACAACAATATTAGTATTTGGGGGTTGCCAAGTGGGGGGATTTAGTATAGGGGATTTAGTGGTTAGAAAGTCCTATGGTGGTGATATATATTTTAAGATTACTGATATTATAGGGGATGAGTCCTCAGCTTCTGAGGAAGTAGAAACAAAGGTTATTTTAAAGGGAGTAAATCATAGGTTAATTGCTGATGCCCCCGAGAGTGACCTTGAAAAGCCGGCTCTTGAGAATATAAACGTTGATACTCTTGAGTATTCAAAGAACATAAATAAAAATATAAGGAAGATATTAACGGAGAGGAAGGGCTCATATTCAAGATCAAAGAGGCAATATAGATCTGATGAGGTGTATGGAAGGCCTGGGAAGGTCCTTCATATAGATGCAGACGAAGAGTATCTAAATACCTGTCTTAAAACCTATAAGCAGCTAAACATTGATGTGGTGGCAAAGCTTATGAATGAAAATGAGCAGCCAATAAGGGTATTAGAATTATTAAATGAGGTTAAGCCCGATATATTAGTTTTAACTGGGCATGACAGCATGATTAAAGGGCAGACAGACTTTACAAACATAAATAGTTATAGAAGCTCTAAGTATTTTATAGAGGCTGTAAAGCAGGCTAGAAGTTATGAACCATCTCTTGACGATCTTGTTATATTTGCTGGCGCTTGTCAGTCGTATTATGAGGGAATAATCGAGGCTGGTGCAAACTTTGCAAGCTCTCCACATAGGGTGCTTATACATGCATTAGACCCTGTATTTGTCTGTGAAAAGGTGGCATTTACAAGCATAAACAAAGTATTATCAATACAAGATACCATAGCCAATACCATCACAGGTATAAAAGGAATCGGGGGGTTAGAGACTAGGGGCAAATACAGAGAAGGGTTTCCTAAATCTCCCTATATATAATGTTATGGATATCGCACCACTTAAGTGGTGCGCTTCCATAAGAACATATTTTAATTAGAAGGCCGAAATACTTGTTAGGAGGGCTTTTGCATGGATACGGATAATGGTATATATGTAAACGTATTTGATGAGAATACCAAAGAGACGGTTGTAATGGAACTTGAGGAGATTGTAAAGAAAGCTACCACCATAGTCTATACAAGCATACAAAAAGAAACCCCTGATGTTTTTGAAATAGAAGCTATTAAAGCCATTTCTATTGTAATAAGAACACAGGTTATAAGAAGGTTAAAAAGATTTAATGGTATTAAGTGGAATGAGGAAATAGATGCAGATATATCTACAGGTATGAGCGGTTTTGAGTATATTATAGGTTCTCCAAAGATTCCTAGGGAAGGGTTTGATGAGGTTTATAATAAATGCTCTGCCTTAGTAGATGACACTAAAGGCTTTATTATAACTTTTGGTGGAAAACCAATAAAAGCTGAATACCATTTAGTATGCGGTGGCGGGACTGAAAACTCGGAAGATGTGTTAGGAAACAAAATAATGTATCTAAGAAAAGTACTCTGTGAATACTGCTTTAATTCCACTAACTATGAAGGAGTTATAGATATACCCATAAACGAAATTGAAGATAAGCTAAATGTTAAAGTAACCGAGGAGAGCAGCATATATGGGCCTGAAATAAAAGGCGTCTTTGAAGATGTTCAAAGAGATGAAACAGGGCGGGTAAAAAGAATAAAAGTAGGGGAAAGGTATTTTTCGGGTATAGAGATTAGAGATTTGCTTGGGCTTAATTCTTCGAGATTTGGCTGGGATCCCCTAGTTATAAGGTTTAAGTCTAGAGGCCTTGGGGATGGGCTTGGTATGTGCCTATATGGTGCATACAAAATGGCGGAGGAAGGAAAGAGCTATACAGAAATATTAAAATACTATTATACAGGAGTTCAAATAGTTAATATTAATAGCGCTGGAGGCGGAGTACCCCTATCTGGCAAGACATTTATTATAGATCCAGGCCATGGAGGAGATAATGGGGGCGACGAAAAAGGGCCTACAGGGCTTAGAGAGAAGGATGTAAATCTTTATATAGCTAAGTCTCTTGTAGAACTTTTAGAGAAGGATGGGGCTTTAGTTTACCTTACACGGTTAGAAGATGAGGATATATCTATAATTAAAAGAATAGAGTATGTAAATAGTATAAGACCTAATTTTTTAATAAGTATACATCAGAATTTTTTCTTTGCTTTAGGGGTTTCAGGAACTGAAGTTTATTATTATAGAGGTGATTTAGAAGGAGAAAAAATGGGAAGACTTATACTAGATAACATAGCTAAATCTTTAGGTACTGCAAATAGGGGAACAAAAAATGCAGAATTTGCAATAATAAGAGAATCAAAGGTAAGTTCCATACTTGTAGAATGTATGTATATATCAAATCCCAAAGAGGAAGAGGCCCTTAAATCAGATCAAGTAAAAAGAGAAATAGCAAAAGCAATTTATAGGGGAGTTTTAGAATACTATGGAATATGATATGGGAAAGTTAGAATAAGCCCTATTATTATAAGAAATATATAAAAATTCATAGTAATTTAATAAAATATTAAGAAATTTAACAATTTGTTAATATTGACAAGCTCGCAGTTTACTGATAAAATATATAGTTAATCTTGACAGGGGTGTCTTTTTGGTATACAATGTATACAGAAAGAGGGTGTTTACATGAAGGGAAAAGATTTACTAAACGCCATAAAGCAAGAAATTGACAGCCATGTTGGGGAAAAAGTTACACTAAAGGCAAACGGCGGAAGAAAAAAGGTTATGATCAAGGAGGGTGTACTTGATAAAACTTATCCTAACATATTTACTGTGACGGTAGAAGGAAATTCAAATGACATAAGGACAATTTCATATAGCTATTCAGATATATTAACAGAAACAGTTGAGCTGATATTTTGCAAGAACAAAGAGAATGTTGCTTATAATTAATCCGGTATATACCGGATTAATTTTTTGCGCATATATAGCCTTTTATTTGGCTATGCTTTAGCATAGTATTGATATCAGGGTATGTTGAATTTACTTTTTGCAGC
>DIRE01000016.1 GCA_002426575.1 Clostridiaceae bacterium UBA5444
TTTTTTCTTCCTCCCTTGGTAAAAGGTAGTGTAAAGTATTACACCCCAATTTATTAATAAAACCTTGTATCTTCAAGGGATACACCATCTTTTTTTTCAAAAAAACAATGACCCCCTGATTTTTTGTCAATAATTGAATTACCACAACAATAATGATCACAAAAATTCATGAAAGGAAGTCATTGTTTATGGATACAATTATATACCAATTACTGTTAGTTATTCAATATCAATACAAGCAAATTTACTGGCTCATTCATTTTATTGCAAGATACATTCCTTTAAAGCAATGGGCACACGATGAACTTCATAGCCCAAAGTATCAGAAGTTTCTAACCGACAAGCTCCCCATCGTTATACCCTTTGTAAAACAGGACTGGCAGCTCTGGAATGAGTACTATCGTCTTCGCTATGGAAAAGCTACAAAGCCTGTGAAACCCCAGAAAGGTAAACCACATAATGTTCCAAGCGATACCATTTGCCCTCTTTGCGGAGCACCGCACGAATACATCTATGACAACAGCGGTGGTCGTGGCCAGTTCAAATGCAAGGTTTGTGGTCAGACATTCGTTAATGGCAAAAGGGTTATTTCCCCTTTAAAACTACAGTGCCCCTACTGCGGTCATGCTCTCCAACCGGTCAAGAATCGTAAGCATTTCCGTGTCCACAAATGCGTCAACAGCAACTGCTCATATTACAAGCGAAACTTCAAGAAGATGCCCAAGAACACTCCACCATCTGACTACTGGAAGTACAAGCTCCACTTCCTCTATCGGGAGTTCTCTGTTAACTTCTTCGACATGGACTTGAGCCAGCTCCCTAAGTGGGCAACTTCCTTCAAGTATAAGAAGAACAGCGCTTACATCATGGGGTTATGCTTAACATACCGAGTTAACTTAAAACTATCTCTCCGCCAGACCGTACAGGCCTTAAAGGAGATACACAACATTGAGGTTTCTCATACCATGGTTAACTCCTATGCTAAAACTGCTGCTGTCATCATAAAGCCTTTTGTGGACTCATATGACTACAATCCTTCAAATGAGCTGGCTGCTGACGAAACCTATATTAAAATCCATGGCTCAAAAGCCTATGTATGGCTTATCATGGATAAGATCTCACGCTCAATACTTGGTTACTGGGTGTCCATGTCCCGTGATGTTGGTCCCTGCATCCTTGCCATGCGTATGGCTTTTGAGAAGTTCAAAGAGTTCCCAGGTAAAGCCTTGAAGTTCATAGCCGACGGCTATAGCGCGTATCCATTAGCTGCCCAGCAGTTCAAGATCGAAAAGGACTGGGACGTGTCTATCACCCAGGTCATAGGGCTTACAAACGACGATGAGGTTTCCAAGGAATACCGCCCGTTCAAACAGATCATTGAACGGCTGAATCGCACATTTAAGGAATCCTACCGTGGTACTTGCGGCTACAAAGTTGATGATGGTGCTATACATAGCACCACTCTTTGGGTTGCCTATTACAACTTCCTCAGACCCCATGAGAAATCTGGTGGTAAGAAGCCGCTCAATCAGGTGGAGCTTCTGGAAGGTGCAGGTAACATGCCTGGCAAGTGGCAACTTCTTATTTACATTGGGCAACAAGTAATTCTTAAGCAACAGGCATATTCAACCTCTACTGTTCAAATGGAATAACATAACCGACTTTTGTCTATAACTTTACTATGGCATAATTAGGGCAACGCTGAGGAGCGACCCATAGCTTGCCATGCTTATACGGTGAAGCGGCGGACTTTAAGTCTGCCGTTTTCCTTTTCACCGGTAAGCCTTAAGCAAATAAACCTCGGGAGTTTGAGGGCAGAGCCCTCAAGGCTTTGTTTTACTATCTCATATACTATCAATCTGACTGTATGCATTCCGAATATTTAATATTTACTCAATGCATCTGCAATTTTCAAGGTTCACTGGTACTAATTTTTTTACTCTGATTTTTCATAATATACTTTACAGTACCTATTTTGTGTATCTTTCTATATTAATTGTTTATCCTTTATTTCAGAAATTCCTGCTTTTCTCTAAAAATAATTGTATGTCATCCATTTCTCTTCTTTAGAACGGTTGATATTTGATCACAAAAAAAAGAGCTGCGTATTGACAGATCGCAAATAATAGTTTAGCATTAAAGTATTGCTTTAAAATTGATTGTGCATCATATGATCAAAGATTGGAGGAAGGCATGCTGGAAACAGATGTTGCGATGCAACTAAAAGAAACACATAAGAAGCTAGTACAGATTATGCACCAAAAAATAGATGAATATGACTTAAAAATGGGGCAATTACATTTTTGCATGCTTGTTAAAAAGTTTCCTGATAAAAGTCAGAAGGAGTTAGCCAGGGAGATGAGGTTTACAGAAGGAGCTATGAGTCACTCAGTTAAGAAACTGATTGGGGAAGGCATTCTGGAGCAAATACCACTGGAAACTGATATGCGCTACAACAGACTAGTTCTAACTCTAAAAGGAGAAAGTTTTATCAACGAATATGAACAATATGTCACCAAGGTTTATCGTGACCTATTTATCGACTTTCAGGAGAAAGAACTAGTCATACTGGATAAACTATTGAAGAGAATTAACAAAAATATCGAAAAAATAAGCAATATTTTGAATCAAAATATTTAAGGAGAATACTCTTGAAGAAATTATTACCTTTAATGAAAAAATACCTAGCACTTGCCATTTTTAGTCCCATTTTTATGATACTGGAGGTTTTCGGAGACATTCTTATTCCCTATCTGATGAGCCTCATTGTAGATGTAGGAATAGCAAGTCAAGACTCCAATTATATTGTGAAGATAGGCATTTATATGATCCTAGTAGCATTGTTGGCTATGATATTTGGTGTGACCAGCTCCTTCTTCGGAGCCAGGGCAGGCTATGGATTTGCATCAGAAATAAGACAAAAGACTTTTGAGAAGATACAAAGCTTCTCCTTTGCCAATCTTGACAATTTTTCTGTATCCTCATTGATTACCAGGCTCACAAATGATTGCAATACCATTGGGATGGTAACTATGATGAGTCTGAGAATGGCTATTCGTGCACCTTTTATGTTAATATTTGCACTTATTATGGCATTTCGAATCAATTCCTCTCTCGCAAGAGTGTTTTTGATAGCCCTGCCAGTTCTAGCAATTGTTATTTCGCTAGTATTGATGAAAGCAAGACCGCTATTTCTAATGATGCAAAAAAGAGTGGATAGTGTAAATGCGACAATCCAGGAAAATTTAACGGCTATCAGAGTAGTGAAATCCTTTAACAGACAGGAATTTGAAGAGGCGAAGTTCAAGGAACGAAACGATAATCTAATGGGAACCGCCCTTAAGGCCATATCCTTAATAATAATTTTAATGCCTGCATTCAATGTGGTTGTTTACTCTACGATTATAGCTGTGCTTTGGTTTGGTGGTCAACAGATAAGCATAGGAAGTATGGGCGGTGGCGAGCTGATCTCGTTTATCACTTATAACACGCAAATTCTTATGTCATTAATGATGATATCCATGTATTTCATGCAACTACTTCGTGGTTCCGCATCTGTAACCAGAATAAACGAGGTATTAAGCACGGAATCAGAAATCACAGAGATCCAAAATCCAATAAAAATTATTAACGACAATTCTGTCTCATTTGACAATGTTAGTTTTTGCTATCCTAGAAGCAATGAAAGAACCCTAAAGAATATTAGTTTTGATATTTCATCTGGAGAAACACTTGGGATAATAGGCTCTACCGGCTCATCCAAATCCACCCTAGTTCAGCTCCTACCAAGGCTCTACGATGTCAGTGAAGGTAGTATCAAGGTTGGAGGGGTAGATGTAAGGGATTATGATGTGGAAGCATTACGTGACCATGTAGCCTTTGTACTTCAAAACAATAATCTTTTTTCTGGTACTATAAGAGAAAATATTGCTTACGGTAAACTTGATGCTACCAAGGATGAGATAATAGCGGCTGCTAAGGCTGCAAATGCTCATGATTTTATTTCATCTCTTCCAGATAAGTATGAAACTTATATAGGTGAAAGAGGAGCCAAGCTATCAGGGGGCCAGAAACAGAGAATATCTATTGCAAGAATGTTTCTGAAGAATCCTCCTGTGCTTATACTAGATGAAGCTACTTCATCCCTTGATAATAACAGCGAGGCAATAATACAAAAATCTATAGAAGAGCTTTCAAAAAATAGGACAACCTTTATTATAGCCCATAGACTAGCTACCATTAAAAAGGCAAAAAGGATTATTGTATTAACTGAAAACGGGATTGAAGAGGAAGGAAGCCACAAAAAGCTTATAGAAAAAAAAGGACTGTATTACGATCTTTATAGTTCTCAATTTGGGATGGGTTTTACTGCTTAAAACTTAGTGGACTGCTATATATAGAGAGAGCTATAATTTAAACGTTATACAAAAAGGTGGGATGATAGTGAGACTTGTACCGATTAATTGTGTGAAGGAAGAAAGCTATTTAGCCAAAACCATATATGATGCATCGGGAACAGTACTACTTGCACAAGGAAGCAGACTAAATGCAGAAAGATTAAAAGCAATTGAACGAAATGGCATATTATCTATATATATAAATGATGAATATAGCGACAATGATATTGAAGATATAATTAAGCCAGAAATAAGACAAAAGGCAATAAAGGCTGTAAAAGATAGCTTTGAGAGTATTGCAAAGTTTTCAGCAAAAGAGAATTCACAGCGCGTTTCAAATAACAAAAGAAAAAATAGAAAGGTTATATACAATGGTATAGAAGATCTATTTAGAATAATAGACGAAATTGTAGAAGAGATATTGCTAAAAAATGATATACTAATAAACCTTGTGGATATAAAGAGTATGGATAACTATACTTATGAACACTCTGTAAATGTAACAGTGCTTTCGTTAATACTTGGAATTGAACTTGGATTTCCCAAGCATAGGCTCTACGATCTTGCCATAGGTGCAATGCTCCATGATGTTGGCAAGGTATATGTTCCAAAGGAGATACTACAGAAAAAAGGGAAGCTCACTCCTCAAGAATATGAAATAATGAAGGGTCACCCAAAGAATGGATATGAATACTTAAAAAATAATATATTTGTAAGTTCAACAGCGAGGATTATAGCCCTGCAGCATCACGAAAGAATTGATGGATTAGGATATCCAAATCACATAAAGGGAGATAGAATAAATGAACTTTCAAAGGTAGTATCTGTAGCAGATGTATATGATGCATTGACATCAGATAGAGCATATAGGTCAGCCCTTCCATCTAATGAAGCTGTAGAATACATAATGGGCGGTGCGTCAAGATATTTCGATTTTGATGTTGTAAAGGCGTTTATGAGAAGAGTGGTTCCTTACCCAGAAGGAACAGCCGTTAAACTAAGCAATGGGGACATTGCAATTGTGGATAAACTTTGTTATGGGTTTCCTCTGCATCCTGTAGTTAAAGTTATAAGAAGAAACAATAAAGATGTTGAACCAATATTTATAGATTTGTTAAAAGAAAATGATATAGTAATAACTAGTATACAGTATGAATTATAAGTAGCGAATCCCAAATTATAAAAAACCTTCCTCCAAGGTATACAAATGTCCATGAGATAACTACAAAATATGTAAATTCGAGATAATGGAAATGATAATAATGTATAATTAAGCTATGGACATTGGACATAATAAAAGTAATATATTTTGGAGGGCTTAATTATGAGAAAAATTTTAGTCACAGGAGCTTTAGGACAGATAGGATCTGAGCTTACTACATACCTAAGAAGTATATATGGAGAAGAAAATGTTATTGCTAGCGATAAGCAAGATATGGCTCCAGATAATGTTATTGGATCAGGTCCTTTTGAAAAACTTGATGTTACGGATGCTACTCGCATAGGGGAAATTGTTCAAAAGTATAAAGTAAATACTATTATTCACTTAGCTGCCATATTATCAGCTGTAGGTGAAAAGAAACCTAATCTTGCATGGAATGTAAATATGGGAGGACTTTTTAACGTACTTGAGGTTGCAAGAGAATGCAATACATCTGTTTTTACTCCAAGTTCTATTGCAGCATTTGGGCCAACAACACCTAGATGCAAAACCCCACAAGATACTATTCAAAGACCAACCACAATGTATGGTGTAACAAAGGTATCAGGAGAAATACTATGCGATTATTATTTTAATAAATATGGAGTTGATACAAGAGGAGTTCGCTTTCCAGGGCTTATATCCTATGAAACACTTCCAGGAGGCGGAACAACCGATTATGCAGTTCATATATATTATGAAGCAGTAAAAAATAAAAAATATACATCATATATAAAAGAAGGAACATATATGGACATGATGTATATGCCTGATGCATTAAATGCCATAGTAAACCTAATTGAGGCTGACGGATCAAAACTTATTCACAGAAACGCATTTAATATTACAGCCATGAGTTTTGCACCAGGGGATATTGCAAAGGAAATAAAAAAGCATATACCAGAATTTACCATGGGGTATGACGTTGACCCTGTAAGACAAGCCATTGCAGATTCTTGGCCAGATTCTCTTGATGATACCGCTGCAAGAGCTGAGTGGGGCTTTAAGCCAAAATATGATTTGGGATCTATGACGGTGGATATGATAGATAAGTTAAAATGTAAATTAAAATAAAAAAATGAAAACAAAAATGGTTTAGCCTATGGCTAAACCATTTTTAAATAGGTTATGTTGGTTTGACTTACATAGCGGAAGTCAACCAACATAGCCTTTAATTTATATAACTATTTCTTTTGGGATTTTAAAACTTCTGCAATTGCAGCTATGCTTCCTAAGGATGATACAGCCTCTGTTGGAAGTATGAGCTTGTTTGCAGGGTTCTTTGCCATTTCAGTCATGGCTTCAACCTGCTTTAAAGCAATAACTACTTCATTTGTGCCAGAATCTATTATAGACCTATTAACTTTTTCAATAGCCTCAGCTTGAGCGATGGAAATAGCTTCAATAGCTTTTGCCTTACCTTCAGCCTCAAGGAGCTGAGATTCTTTTAAACCTTCAGCTCTTCTAATATTAGCTTCTTTTTCAGCTTCAGCTTGAAGTATCTTAGACTGTTTCTGACCTTCAGCTACTGCTATTGCACTAGCTTTTTCACCTTCGGCTTGAAGTATTGTAGCTCTTTTATCTCTTTCAGCTCTCATCTGTTTTTCCATTGCTTGTTGTATTTCTGCAGGTGGGATTATGTTTTTGATTTCAACTGATAAAATCTTAATCCCATAAGCATCAGTAATTTCATCTATAACCTTTAAAAGTTCAGAGTTAATAATATCTCTACCTGATAATACCTCATCAAGAGACATATTACCTACAATATTTCTCATGTTAGTAATGGTTGAATATATTATACCTGATTTAAAACTTTCGATGTTGTATACAGCATCTTTAGCATTCATTATCTTATAAAATATAACATTATCTATGGATATCTTAACATTATCTTTTGTAATAACACTTTGAGGGTCAATATCTAATATTTGCTGTTTTGTAGACACCCTTTTCCTTGTAAAGTCTACAAATGGAATTAGAAAATGCCACCCTGGCTCTAACACTTTGTAGAATTGGCCAAACCTCTCAACAACATACTGATAACCAGTGTTTACAACCTTTATTGATGTTAGTATAATCAATAAAACAAAAACTAAAATTACAAGACCTATTATTTTTCCCATAATTGCGCCTCCCTTATATTTTTATATTATTTTTTTATTACCATTTTATTACCACTTATCTTTACTATTTCTGCTTTTTCACCCTTTTTAATAGGGTCTCCTACATTTTGTACTGTCCAGTATATGCCCTTTATTTTTGCTCTTCCAGTGGTATCAACATCCTCGTCTAACGTTATTTTAGAACCTATATACTTATCTTCCATCTTGAGCGTTTTAGGTATTGTGCCTGTTAACTTAGTTCTTAACCAAAGGAATTCAAATGCAACAGCTGCTACGCTTACAAGGCTAAATATCATCCATTGATTCAAAATAGGATACCCTAAGATTTGTGCAATAAGTGCTGCTATACCGCCTATTGTAAAGCCTGCGAAGAAAAAGCTACTTGTTATAATATCGATTAATAATGCTACTATACATATGATTACCCAAAATATTATATAGTTCATAAAACTCCTCCTTTCCCAGAATATTTAGTTGGACATATATTGCTTAGTATATATTAGGAAGCCAAGAAGCCAAATAAATTAAAATGGTTAATATGGTTTCCTTTATGTAGTTATATATACTACATGATGTTTACATATACATATTAACACATAGTTAATGATATAACAATATCTATTTATACTGGTTTTAATAATATTTTAAACTATGGTAAGTAACTATATCATAAGTTATTTAGATTACACTATAAATCATTAACAATCTCATAATACCGTATATGGATATTGATATATAGTATTAAATACCGTATAATATATATGAGGTGATATAATGCGACTAGATACAGATGAATTAGTACAACTAATTAGTGATATGTCTTTACTTGATGATATAGAGCTTTCACAGATTCCTGATATAGAGTTGTACATGGATCAGGTAACAACTTTTATCAATGATAATCTGAGCCATCTTAAAAGAAACGATGATGACAGAATACTTACTAAGACCATGATCAATAACTATACAAAATCAGGAGTTTTAATGCCTCCTAAAAATAAAAAATATAGTAAAAGGCATATAATACTTTTAATACTAATATACAACCTAAAGCAAATATTATCAATAAATGATATTCGTACAATATTAACTCCTATATTAAATAATTTAAGCACTGAAGAGGATGATATAATCCCTCTAGAAGATATATATTCAACTATAATAGAAATAAAACATAAAGAGTTTGAAAGCTATAGGGATATGCTTGGTGAGAAGTTAGACATGCTTGATGAGAAGACATCTAAGCTTGAAGGAGAAAACAAGGATCTTGCAGAGCTTTTTCTTATAGTATTAACCCTTGTAGCTCAAGCTGATGCCCAAAAAAGAATTGCTGAAAAGATAATAGATACTTATTTTAAAAAAGAGTAGCAAATTATTGTTGCTCTTTTTTAATTCCTAATATTTTGTAACTATTTAAAGCAATTATAAATATAATGGTAGGGAAATAATAAATTGTAGAGCTTTGCCAAGGAGTGCAAAATGGATATTAATTTATATATGCAAAGATATAGAAGCCTAATATATGGAGTCGATACACTAGTACCCATCAAAAATGGTATGCTTGTTAAGGCAATAAACTTTGATAATGCAGCTACAACTCCACCGCTTGTTCCCGTTATAAAGGAAATTGTTGATTTTGCACCATGGTATTCCTCTGTCCATAGGGGCACTGGATATAAGTCAAAACTTTCATCATATTTATTTGAAGAGTCTAGGAAGGATGTATTAAACTTTGTTAATGGAGACCCTGAAAAGTCCGTAGTAATATATGTAAAAAATTCAACAGAGGCAATAAATATGCTATCCTATACACTTTGTGATGGAGTAAAAAAATGTGTTGTACTTTCCACGTCAATGGAACATCATTCTAATGACCTGCCTTGGAGAGAAAGGTTCAACATTGATTACATTGAGCTAGATTGTAATGGAAAGGTCTCAATAGATGATTTAGAATATAAGCTTAAGAAATATAATGGGTCAGTAAAACTTGTTACAGTAGCAGGGGCATCTAATGTTACAGGCCACAAAAACCCAATCCATAAAATAGCTGAAATAGCACATAAATATAATGCTCAAATATGCGTAGATGGGGCACAACTTGTTCCCCATTCCCCTATTAATATGAGACCTGAAAACCCAGATGAGCACATAGATTATATTGTATTTTCTGCTCATAAGATGTATGCTCCCTTTGGTGCAGGGGTTCTTATTGGTCCTAAAAAAACATTTGAAAAGGGGAGTCCCGCATTTTCGGGAGGCGGAACAGTAAAGATAGTAACTCACAAAAAAGTATTATGGGATGACCCGCCAAGTAAAGAAGAAGCAGGTACACCTAATCTTATGGGAGTTTTTGCATTAACAAGGGCGATAAAGACTATAAATATGATTGGCATAGAAAACATAGAAAGGTATGAGCAGAATCTAACAGAATATGCACTTGAAAAGTTAAAAAGTATTCCTGAAATTAAGCTATATGGTAATACACAAAATGCTAATGAAAAGGTTGGAATAATACCATTTAATATAGAGGGAATTTACAATAGGGTTGTAGCAGAAATATTATCAGATGAAGCAGGTATTGCAGTAAGAAACGGCTGCTTTTGTGCAGAACCATATGTTCAAAAACTTCTAAATATAGGGCAGAAGGAAATAGATAAGCATATTAAAAACCCTACCATGCCAAGACCTGGAATGGTAAGAATAAGCTTTGGATTTTACAATAACTTCGAAGAAATAGATACCCTAATACAAACCCTAACATGGATTTGCCAAAATAAAGATTTATATACATGAAAAGAAATAATATAAAAATCATCTTAATTGAAATTTAAATTTGTTGTAGTTTGTTTAATTGATAAGTGTGATAAAACAGCGTATAATCCATATTAAGCAAATCAGACCTTATTATGTATTCAGAAAGACTTGTTTATGGTAGAAGGGGGGGCTGAAATGAAAAATAAAAAGATGTTGATATCATTAGTAGTGGCGTTAATTATATTGCTGGTATTAGCTTATCAATATTTGTCGTTGAGACAAAGTTATAATAATCTTAAGGATCAGGTAAAGTATGAAATAACTAGCCATTTGAGTTCTAGTATGGACTTTGCTAATAGAATTGATTTAGACAAGCTCGCTGTAGGTGATAAGAATTCTATTATAAATATGATGTATATGTATGGAGAAATTAGTAATTTGGATGCAATTCTGACCACAACTTATTTCTACGGTAAAATTGATGTAATTGATCCCCTTGTGATGAGGGATTATAAGTTTATGTTAATGGAAATTGTTAATAAATTAACGCAAAATCAATTTAATTCAGAGGATATAGATAATATTAATATGATAACCGATGATATTAAAGAAATATACAAATATGTAAGCGAAAATAGTGAATTAAGTAGTGAAAAGTACATAAAAGAACTTGCCCCAGAACTGAAACTTTATCAAAAAAAGCAAGGAAAATAACGTGGCGAACGAAAATAGATGAGTTTAAAATAGTTATTTTAAACTCATCTATTTTTTACTGCTTGATTATAATAGTTGCCAGCCACTTCCGCCCTTGATATGAATCGCTGTTATATCCCATGAATTACGTTCAACAGCTTGCACAAAACGTATAGATTCGTTAGCAGTAGCATCGATATACTCTAAAAATGGGTAATTAATTTCTATCATATCATATTGTGGGTTAGCAAAGAGCCAATTTTCTGCGTCGGCTATAGCCAAACTACCTTTGTCAACAAGATACTTTAATTCAGATAAACCAGAACCTAAGTTAGCTATAAGCCCAGAGATAGCGCCAGCAACAGCATAACCTGTAGGAAGTAAGAAGAGAAATGATAATATAGTAGAGACTCCATTTAAAGCAGAAACCAATGCTGCCATATCATTCTTACTAAGGCCTTCCCAGTATGCTGCCCTCTGTGCAGTATACATTTTGCTTAAATCATTTAAATTTACTCTTATCTTTCGATAATATTCTTTACTTGAAGTAGGTCTAAACATATACAGATTCACCTCCTTTCAGATTGATTAGGTTATTAACATCTTATTATATAAAGAGGACATTTAATGTAAAGTAGCAACTGCAGTTTGCCCTCCAGCATGGGCACCACTAGTAACGAGACTACTGTATACAGGAATATTTATATTAGATCTATTTACCCAGGCACAACGTACTGACCTATCAAAACTCATAAAAACATCTCCTTTAAAGCTTTGTTTACAAAAACTTTCAAGGTCTGCAGCCCTCTCAAGTTACTTTGTAGTTATGATAACAACTAAACATTTTATAGTTGTGAATTATTATTTGTTTGATTTTAAATTTTACTTACAATTACTATAAAGGGGTTTAGGTTATAAATGTAAACCTTAAATTTTTATATAGGAAGTACCATTTATATAATTACACCATAAAGTCTTAATTCTGCAGAGTTGCTGCTATATTTTTTAATTAACGGAGTAAATTTTTCTATTATATCCATGGCAGCTTTCTTATCTCCGCTTTGGGCGGACTGTACTAAAATATATAAAGGCATATTCATATACTTTCCTCCTTACAATGCTTATAACATATAAAGAGGTAGTAACCTACAAATGGTAAACCTGTATAATTAACCAAGTTACGGTTTTATCATTTTAAATATGGCATATGATATTTGTTTACATATTGACTGGATAAGAATAGCTTAATTTTATAGTTTACAAATGAAATAATGGAGGAGTAAAACTTTTACCCCTCCATTTGATAGTATATTTCACCTACAGAAATATTTGTATCATCTAACTCGTGAATATCTGTAGCCTTTTCTATATTAATATAGACATATTCTAAGCTTCCCCACTCCCAGAGCATAGCAATTCTCCTTTAGTTCCCTTGGTTTACATATTATTTTATTATCAGGAGCATTTATTGATAATTGATTTTAATTTCTCCAAATCGCCCAATTTCTCAACCTGTGTATAGTCAAATAACGATAATTATGTTACTATATTCACATGTAAAACCTCCTTTTAATTATTGGGCTTTCACCTATAATTATACGCCAATTTTGTTGGCCGAAGATGAGATTTTACCTATTTTTATACAGTAGATCTTATTTAGTCGTATTTTTCATATAATAAAAGAAATCACAACCCAAAACCTTGATCTTGCGCTATTTTGGGTGGCAATTTTATTTTTTGTAGTTTCTAAGGCTCTCACCGTTATTGTATTATCTTACATCGAAGTTAATCTATAGTTTTACTTGTAAATATAGCATCAATTAATTGCATGGAAAATAAGGAACTTCACGAAAAGTGTTTGAAAGCAGCATAAAGATATTGCTGCCCGAAACTCGGACAGCAATCAAAAATTTTAATGCTATATTGTCTACTTGACGGGGTGCACACTAAAAATAGATGGGTGTTTATTTTGTTTTATATAAATATACTGAACTGTATATCTTAAAAGAAAATCAGTTTATTTATAATGCTTTGCATTTATCATTTCTTTGTATAAACATAAAGGGCTTTCAAATCTCCATTATAATGAGCTATTACATCAGCTAAAGTGTAATGGTCGCTAAAACCAGGATCTACAATTTTAAACATATTTGTTGTAGCTCCTAATACAGATGGGAGCTCAGTACCATCATCATTTAGATAGAATGGTAAAGTGCCTTGGAATCCATTAACAACTACATAATGTTGACCTGATGAACCTTGTACCCTAACAATAACTGGAATTCTACTATAATAAAGCTTACTAAATAAGTTTATTTTTAATGTATCAAAATTAGAATCTCCACTAAGTGGGTCGCGGTTGTAATTTAAATTACATTTTGATGCTATATATGCCCAGTCCATGGTTGTACTGTTTCTGTTTAAATTTTTCATTGCCTCGTAAGAATAGGAAGTACCATTCAAATAATTAACCTCCATTGCTGTAGATGCTACAGCGCAGCCATCGTTATCTTTTTGTATTATTCTTTTTACAGGGAAATCGAGATTAACGGTTTTGTATCCCATACTAATATTCCTCCTTTATAATTATTTTTGAGCTGTTCAAACGGCCGTTTGTTTACTCATTCTATTATATAAAAAGGATGTTATAAGGATAAAAGCAACCCTTAATATAACTGAACCATGATAATATTTTTTTTGCATAAGTGTACATCATTAGGAAAGTTCATATCAAGGAAAAGTAGTTTTTGAAAACTGATAGTTTTGCTAATGTCAAGATTAATTGATAAATGTGATAAAATAATGTATAATCCATATTAAGTAAACCAAACCTTATTATGTATTGGGAGGGGAGACTTCTTTATGAAAAAAATTATATTATTTATTTGTTTAATAGGCATGACTGTATTTTTGACTGGATGTTATACATCTGATACTTCGTCAAATAAAAAGGGACAAAAGGTGGAATCAGAATTATTATATGGAAAATATCCAGAGCCTTTGGTTAAAGGCATAGCGATGAATCCTGATGTAAATAAAAACTATAAAGAAGTTACTATGGATGACTTAAAAAAAGTACGCAATTTTCATTTTGTTAGACAGCTAGATGAAAATTATCCTGATAAAGAATATGGATTTAAGGATAATGAAGAATATGATTTTTCTATTATTTTAGAGATGCCTAATTTGACAGATTTAGAAATAGACCTTGGCCCTAATATTAGATTAAAGGATTATTCAATACTAAAAAGGATAAAAGGTCTACAGACTTTAATAATTGGAAATATTGGTGATAGCGATATTGACAATATAATAGGCTTAGATTCGTTGAACTGGCTAATTATATCGAATAGCAGTATTACTAATATAGAATTTTTGAAAAGCCTTAGTCAGCTAACCTTATTTGGGCTGGATAAAACTCCAAATGTTCGTAACTTTAAACCTTTAGAATACTTAACAAAAGTAGACCAGGTAAATTTAACAAATTCTAATTTCACGGAAAATGAAATAGGAACAATCCCTGATATTGAAACTCTTACGTGTCTTTCGTTATATAATAACAATATAAAAAAGATTGAACAACTCCCTCAAATGGAAAACTTAGAAGTACTAGAAATAAGCAGAAACCCTTTAACAGGTATTAACATTCCAGCAACAAAACTCCCTGATCTTAAATATTTGGGCTTAGACGATACAGATATATCTGACCTTAAAGAGTTAAAAGGTGTTGAAAATATAGATACAATTTGTTTAAGGAGAACAAAAGTAAAGCTATTATCTCCTATTAGAGATTATAAAAACTTAAAATATATTTATGTTAATGTTGATAATATAAAAGACAAAGATATATTTAAAGGCGCTAATATAGATATTAGCGAGATAGAATAACATATTAAAACTACAATGAGATTTTTTAAAAAATAAAACTATAATAAATAAATATAAAAATTCTACCCGATGTAGTAGACACAAAAAGTCTAATAACTTTAAATGAAAAAAGGAAGGAGCGCTTTAAAGGTAGCAGTAGGAGAAATATTAGAAGCTTAACTTATATATTCAATAGTTCTTTACGAGGGAGGGACTATTATGAAGTTTAAACTTGCTATTCTTTGTTTGATGTTTTTTCTAATATTATCAGGCTGCTCAAGTGGATTAATAAATGATAATAAATCAAAAGCTCTTAAAAACGATAGTACTGTATGGACGTAGGGTGAGAGTGGAAATGGTCAAGTTGGCAACGGGTAGCCTGGAGGGACTACTCGCATGAATATAGATTTTAATGAGTCACTTTGCCAAGCAAGCATGTTCAGGTTATGTCAGAATGTGTTGCTATCTCTACTGGAAGCTACAATACAGCATCAATAACTATAGATGGAAGCCTATATATTTGGGGTGATAACTCATGTCGACAAATCGGAAAGGGGGAGATTGGAAACGGTTATCCCATTATCTCCGATTTAATTGTGCTAAAGCCTTGTAAAGTGCTTGAAAATGTGGTGCTTGTACGTTTAGTTGGTATTGGTCCTTTTGCAATATTATCTGATGGCAGTTTATGGGCATGGGGGGAGGTGCAAAAATGTAAGATTCTCCTATAATATTTTGGAAGTGTTATTTTTTACCCTAGCATTATATATCATAAAGAACAAAATCAAATTTAAGCTTGTGCTTTTTAACATCAGAATCATAAAATCTATTCAACCACTTCAATTCACAGGTAAACAAGCTATATATTCTAACTAGTTTGTTTTTTATTTTTTGAGCAATCTGTCCCTAATATTATCATCCATGTATAGTGCAAAAGTCAAGATAAGAATGTAGGTTTTGTACAAAATAAGAATGTATTTAAACCTACATTTTTATTTTGTATTTTATGATGCATCTTCAATCATATGCTGCATCTGATCTTTAAGCCTGTATGATGGGCCATTGATATTTATTACTGAGCAATGATGCAACAAGCGGTCTAGTAAAGCATTGGTGAGTACTGGCTCTTGAAAGATATCTGCCCATTTTGAGAACGGGCTGTTCGTGGTTATTACTGTTGATGACTTTTCATATCTTTTAGATATGAGATTAAAAAATAGATTTGCTGAGTCAACATCCATTCTTTGGTATCCAAGTTCATCAATAATCAGTAACTTATATCTGCAGAACCACTTTATTCTAGCATCAAGTCTGTTTTCTGATGCAGCCTTTTTTAATTGTGCTATTAGATTCTGAAATGTAATAAAATATACACAATAACGTTGTTTTGCTGCCGCTATCCCTATCGATACTGAAAGGTTTGTTTTGCCAACCCCAGGGGTCCCACAAAATATAATATTTTCACTGTTTTCTATAAATCTAAGCGTCATTAAATCCATTATTTTTGCTTTATCTATAGATGGTTGGAATCCAAAATCAAACTCATTGATTTCTTTTATAAACGGGAAGTTTGCAACTTTTACACAACCAATTATTGCCTGTTCTTTTCTAAGTTTTATTTCCATTTCACTTAATTCATAGAGTGCATCAACAGCGGTCTTAGTTCCATCTGCTATTAAATCTAAGTAACTGTCTAGTTTTCTCTTATTTTATTTAATCCGAGTTCCTCTAGGTTGTTTATTAGAGTATTATAATTATTCATCTTCCTTTAACTCCTTCCTAAGTGGTATTTCAACATCTAAGCTGAAATCTAATTCATGGTTTTCGTCTTCTTTGTCAGCTAGATATTGTTCTTCCATATCTTTAAAAAACTGATTTATTTCATCTTCGTACTTTTGATGTATTATCTCATAGCCTTCGCCTGAAAGAACACATTCGCCATCAGATGTTGCCATGAAATCATTAACATAGCAGTCAAAGTCTATGGTTTTACAAAGGTTGTCCTTCATAGAATATTTGATTCTTTTAATAAATGCATCTCTGTTTTTTATGTGAGGTAATACACTATTCATTCCTTTTATGAATATAAGTTTATCTGCGGCGGTAAGGTGAGCATAATTATTAATAACCCATTTGCCACAGGAATTCTGATTTATATATGTTATAAGTGCATCTGCTGACTTGGTTGCCTCAATAGAAGATATTTCAACCTTTCGAGATTCCAACAATGTATCCATTATTCTTAAGTTTTGTGTTATTCTTTCATCCATATCCGTATCTTTAACTTTCCCTTTCATAAGACTTTTATAGTGTTCTGGCCTATAATTAATAGGTTTTTCATTTAGTGGATGATAAGTAACAAGTTTTCCATTATAATAGATGTAGAGCTTATTTTCGAGAGTATCCACAGTTACTTCTTCGTTAATAAGATTTGGATCTACGGAGTACTTGCTATTACCATACCGTATAAGTGCTTCATTAGATACACGGTATCTGTTTGGTCGCAGGTAGTGTTCTATGATTGCATAAGATGGTAATGATTGAAGGTACTCCTTTTCTTTGTAGAACAATGCTGTCGGGGACATTCCTGTTTCCTGATTAATGGTTATGTTCATATCTGCATTTATGGCTTTTATGTTTTCAATAAGGTCATCTAAATCTTCAAACTCACCATCATAAGGTCTTATCCAATCAATCACTTTATTCTTGGCTTCTACTGTACCTTTTGTTTCAGGGGCTCTTGTAGCACATAGTCTAACCCTAAATCCAAAATCCTTAGCTAACTTTGTGATTGCATTTGTTGGTGTTTTGTGCTTTCCATGAGTATTTGCAACTGTCGGCATGTTGTCAAAAAGTATTTCTTCCGGAACACCACCAAAAGTTTCAAAGCTATTGATAAGGCATCTGTAAACATCATCTGTCCTTTTCTGAATTGATAATTCAAGATAGCTAAATCTTGAATAACTTAATGATATGTGAAATACATTTATTACAAATATCTCACCATATCGAGAAACTAGCGTTATATCCTCCTTGTACAATTAATATTGTATT